>NZ_JBPQTK010000067.1:0-31550 GCF_051386315.1 Micromonospora sp. URMC 107 | reverse complement strand
GGTCGGGGGCCGGGGCGGGGATCTTGTACTCCTCGGTCAGCGTGGTGACCGGGCCGGGCCAGGTGGCCTGGGCGACCTCGATCGGCTTGCGCTGGCCGTCGTAGGCGACGTGCAGCAGGTGCAGCACGGGGGTGTCGGGGCGGATCTGGAGGATCTCGGCCTCCTCCCGGCTGGGCTGACGGGCGCTGATGGTGTCGGTGGCCGAGACGTACCGCCGGCCGGTGGCCTCCTCGGCTTCCTGGTAGAGCGGGCGACCGAACGCCTCGGCGCGCTCCAGCGAGGTGCCGGCGGCGTCGGCGGGCAGGAACCACGAGGCGCCCACCTCGACGGGGGAGTCCTCGGTACGCACGAGGTGGCGGCGGCAGAGCAGGTCCGTGCCGTCGGCCACCCCGAACGCGTCGGCCACCTCCGGCGGGGCGGGGGCGCGGCCGACCGAGACGAGCTGCTGCCGGTACCGCGCGGCCAGGTCGGTGTGGTAGCCGCGGAAGCCGCCGTACCGGCCCCGGGAGAGCCGGTTGAGCCGCCGCCGGGTGCCTCGGACGTACGTCCCGGAGCCGGGCTTGGTGATCAGGATGCCCTCGACCCGCAGCTGGTCGACGGCGCGCTGCACGGTCTGCTTCGCGACGCCGAACATCTCGGCGATGGCCGGGATGGACGGCAGCCGCTCGCCCGGCCCCCAGTCGCCGCGGCGGATCTGGGTCTTGAGCTGCGCGGCGATCTGCCGGTGCGGGAACTCGGCCGCCCCCGGGTTGATCTGCATGCCCGCCTCCTCGATCGCAACTAGGTTCCTAGGATGCCCTAGAGGCGGTGACCGCGCCACCCCGGACACGCCAAGCACCGGGCCCCGGACGACATGCGTCCGGGGCCCGGTGGGGCAGGCGGGGGGTGTTACCAGGAGCCGGCGGTGGGGCCGGCGGAGCCGCCCCGGCGGCGCAGGTACTTCTCGAACTCCTGGGCGATCTCGTCACCGGTCAGCGGGGTGATGCCCGCGTCGCCGACGCGTTCCTCCAGCTCGCGCACGTATTCGCCGAGCTCCGCGTCCTGCTCGGCGGCGCCGCGCACCCGCTGCTCCCACTCGGCGGCCTCCTCGGCCAGGTCGGCCATCGGCACCGGCAGGTCGAGCACCTCCTCGACGCGGTGCAGCAGGGCGAGGGTGGCCTTCGGGCAGGGCGGGTTGTTGGCGTAGTGCGGCACGTGCACCCAGAACGAGACGGCGTCGACCTCGGCCTTGTTGCAGGCGTCGTGCAGCACGCCGACGATCCCGGTCGGCCCGTCGTAACGGGTGGGGGTGAGCTGGTAGCGCTGGGCGGCCTCCGCGTCGGAGGCGCTGCCGCTGATCGGCAGCGGCCGGGTGTACGGCACGTCGGCCAGCAGCGCGCCGAGCACGACCACCCGCTCGACCTCCAGGCTGTGGCAGATCTCGAGCACCTGCTCGCAGAAGGTGCGCCACCGCATGCTCGGCTCGATGCCCCGGATCAGCACGACGTCCCGCTCGGTGCCCTCGGGGCTGGCCACCATGAAGCGCGTCGTCGGCCACTCCACCCGGCGGGTCTCGCCCTCGGCCATGGTGATGGTCGGGCGACTGACCTGGAAGTCGTAGAAGTCCTCCGGGTCCAGTTCGGTGACCTGCCGGGCCTGCCAGACCTGCTCCAGGTGCTCGACGGCGGCGGTGGACGCGTCGGCGGCGTCGTTCCAGCCCTCGAACGCGGCGATCGCCACGGGGGACCGCAGCACCGGCAGTCCGTCGAACTCGGTCACGCCGTCACCTCACCCTGCTCGTCGGGGCCGGCGCCGGGACCGGACCCGGTCGTCCGCCCGCCGGGCGTGGTGCTGTAGCTGTTGTCCTTCACGTCCGCCAGCCTACGTGTCGGGGCGGGATGCGGCCCGTCGGCCGCGCCGGTCGTGCCCGGCAACGGCCGCCCATACCACGATGAACCGGACAGCGTGATCCCGCTGACACAATGTGGGAAGGCACGATCGGGGCAATCGATCGGGTCGCGACGGCACTAACCTGATCCCGTGCGGACCTCATTGCTCGACGTACTGGCAGACCGGATTCTCGTCGCCGACGGCGCCATGGGCACGATGCTGCAGGCGGCCGACCTCACCCTGGACGACTTCGAGGGCCACGAGGGCTGCAACGAGGTCCTCAACGCCACCCGGCCGGACGTGGTGCGCGGGGTGCACGAGGCGTACCTGGCCGCCGGCGCGGACTGCGTCGAGACCAACACCTTCGGGGCCAACCTGGCCAACCTGGGTGAGTACGACCTCCAGCACCGCATCCGCGAGCTCTCCGAGGCCGGGGCCCGCCTCGCCCGCGAGGCCGCCGACGCGTACGCCACCCCGGAGCGGCCCCGCTTCGTGCTGGGCTCGATCGGTCCGGGCACCAAGCTGCCCACCCTCGGGCACGCCGACTACGCGACGCTGCGCGACGCGTACCAGGAGAACGCCGAGGGCCTGATCGAGGGCGGCTCGGACGCGCTGATCGTCGAGACCTGCCAGGACCTGCTCCAGGTCAAGGCCGCGGTGGTCGGCTCGAAGCGGGCCATGGCCCGGCTCGGCCGGCCGGTTCCGATCATCTGCCACGTCGCGGTGGAGACCACCGGCACCATGCTGGTGGGCAGCGAGATCGGGGCGGCGTTGGCGGCCATCGAGCCGCTGGGGGTCGACCTGATCGGGCTCAACTGCTCGACCGGCCCGGCCGAGATGGGCGAGCACCTGCGCTACCTCTCCCGGCACTCCCGGATCCCGCTGTCGGTGATGCCGAACGCGGGCCTGCCGGTGCTGACCGCCGACGGGGCGTACTTCCCGCTGACCCCGGTGGAGCTGGCCGACGCGCTGGAGCGGTTCGTCACCGAGTACGGCGTCTCGCTGGTCGGCGGCTGCTGCGGCACCACCCCCGAGCACATCCGGGTCCTGGCCGAGCGCCTGCACGGCACGCGCCCCGCGCCCCGCGAGCCGCGGCACGAGGCCGGCGTCTCGTCGGTCTACCACCCGGTGCCGTTCGCCCAGGACGCCTCCCTGCTGATGGTGGGGGAGCGGACCAACGCCAACGGCTCCAAGGCGTTCCGCGAGGCCATGCTCGCCGGCGACTGGCGGGCCTGCGTGGAGATCGCCCGCAGCCAGGCCCGCGACGGCTCGCACCTGCTGGACCTCTGCGTCGACTACGTCGGCCGCGACGGCACCCGGGACATGCGGGAGCTCGCCGGCCGCTTCGCCACCGCCTCCACCCTGCCGATCATGCTGGACTCGACCGAGCCGGCGGTGGTCGAGGCGGGGCTGGAGATGCTCGGCGGCCGGTGCGTGGTCAACTCGGTCAACTTCGAGGACGGCGACGGGCCGGAGTCCCGCTACGCCCGGGTGATGCCCATCGTCAGGGAGCACGGCGCCGCAGTGGTGGCGCTGCTCATCGACGAGGAGGGGCAGGCGCGCACCGCCGACTGGAAGGTGCGGGTCGCGGGCCGACTGATCGACGACCTCACCGGGCGGTGGGGGATGGACCGCGCGGACATCCTGATCGACGCGCTGACGTTCCCGATCGCCACCGGCCAGGAGGAGACCCGGCGCGACGGCATCGAGACGATCGAGGCGATCCGGGAGATCGCCCGCCGCTACCCGGGCGTCAACTTCACCCTCGGCATCTCCAACGTCTCGTTCGGGTTGAACCCGGCCGCCCGGCAGGTGCTCAACTCGGTCTTCCTGCACGAGTGCCGGCAGGCCGGCCTGACCAGCGCCATCGTGCACGCCAGCAAGATCCTGCCGTTCAACAAGATCCCCGACGAGCAGCGGGAGGCGGCGCTGGACCTCGTCTACGACCGGCGCCGCGAGGGCTACGACCCGGTGCAGAGGTTCATCGAGATCTTCGAGGGCGTGGACGCCGCGTCGGCGCGGGCCGGGCGGGCGGAGGAGCTGGCCGCGCTGCCGCTGGAGGAGCGGCTCAAGCGGCGGATCATCGACGGCGAGCGCAACGGCCTGGAGGCCGACCTGGACGCGGCGATGGCGCAGGGGCGCAGCCCGCTGTCCATCATCAACGACATCCTGCTCGACGGCATGAAGGTCGTCGGTGAGCTGTTCGGTTCCGGTCAGATGCAGCTGCCGTTCGTGCTCCAGTCCGCCGAGGTGATGAAGACGGCGGTGGCGTACCTGGAGCCGCACATGGAGACCGCCGAGGACGGCGGCAAGGGCCGCATCGTGCTGGCCACGGTGCGCGGTGACGTGCACGACATCGGCAAGAACCTGGTGGACATCATCCTGTCCAACAACGGCTACGAGGTCGTGAACATCGGCATCAAGCAGCCGATCAACGCGATCCTGGAGGCCGCCGAGCAGCACCGGGCCGATGCGATCGGCATGTCCGGCCTGCTGGTCAAGAGCACCGTGATCATGAAGGAGAACCTCGCCGAAATGGCGTCGCGCGGCGTCGCGGAGCGCTGGCCGGTGCTGCTGGGCGGGGCGGCGCTGACCCGGGCGTACGTCGAGGACGACCTGCGGGCGATGTTCCCGGGGCAGGTGCACTACGCCCGGGACGCGTTCGAGGGGCTGTCCCTGATGGACCGGGTGATGACGGCGAAGCGCGGTGGGGCGCCGGTCATCGACGCGGAGCGGGAGGCGGCGCTGGCGGCCCGCCGGGCGCGCCGCGAGCGGCAGCGGGCGATCGTCAGCGAGTCGTTGCCGGAGCTGGACGACGCCTCGGTGCGGTCCGACGTGGCCACCGACGTGGAGGTGCCCGCCCCGCCGTTCCTGGGCACCCGGGTGGTCAAGGGCGTGCCGCTGGCCGACTACGCGGCGCTGCTCGACGAGCGGGCCACCTTCCTCGGGCAGTGGGGCCTGCGGGGCGCCCGCAGCGGGCAGGGCCCGTCCTACGAGGAACTGGTGGAGACCGAGGGACGACCCCGGCTGCGCTACTGGCTGGACCGGCTGATCGCCGACCAGGTGTTGGAGGCGGCCGTGGTGTACGGCTACTTCCCCGCGTACGCCGAGGGCAACGACTTGGTGGTGCTGGACGAGAACGGGCACTCCGAGCGGGCACGGTTCTCCTTCCCGCGGCAGCGGCAGGAGCGGCGGCTCTGCCTGGCCGACTTCTTCCGGCCGCGTGGCGACGAGCTGGACGTGGTGGCGTTGCAGCTGGTCACGGTGGGGCAGCCGATCAGTGAGTACACGGCGAAGATGTTCGCCCGCAACGAGTACCGCGACTACCTCGAGGTGCACGGGCTGTCGGTGCAGCTCACCGAGGCCCTCGCGGAGTACTGGCACCAGCGGATCCGCGCCGAGCTGGTCCTGCCCGGCGGTCGTACGGTGGCCGACGACGACCCGGCGGACCTGGCGGGTCTGCTGCGCACCGACTACCGGGGCTGCCGGTACGCGTTCGGCTACCCGGCCTGCCCGGATCTGGAGGACCGGGCGAAGATCGTGGAGCTGCTGGGTGCGGAGCGGATCGGCGTGCAGCTGTCGGAGGAGTTCCAGCTGATGCCGGAGCAGGCGACGGACGCCATCGTGGTGCACCACCCGGAGGCGAGCTACTTCAACGCCAAGTGACGGGCATAGGTGCCCTGGGCTGCGATTCAGGTCGTCCGGAGGACTGTTGGACCATGATCATGCCGTCGCCAGGCCGTCAGCGGCTTCCGGGCCGTCCTCGACAGCCTGGTCCTCACCGAACGCTGCATCAATGGCCCGGCGCGTACGGTCCTCGCTGGTCGGCAGGAGGTGCGTGTGGGTCCGCAGGGTGAATCCCGGGTCGGCGTGGCCGAGGTAGGTCGACAGGGCCTTGATGCTCTCCCCGGCGTCCAGGAGAACTGAGACGTAGGTGTGCCGAAGGACGTCCCCGAGACGTGACGGAACAACGCATCGTTCAATTTCAGACCGGCGACACTGCGGAACGCCTCAGAGCATGGGACGAGACCCTCGGTCAGGGGCGGTGGGGTGACCTCAGGCGGAGTGGCGGCAGTTCCCACGGTTGCAGGGTGCCGTCGATCAGTTCGGCCAGGAACTGGACCGCCCCGCCTGTGTAGTGCCACCAGCCGCCGTTGCGGGATGCGACAGTGACCGGCCAGTCGTCGGGTCCGGCGCCGGTTGTGGTCCAGAGAAAGACATCGCCCCCGTTCGAAGTGGCCCAGGGAAGCAGGCCTCCAGGAGCGGGGTGGGGGCGCAACCCGATGGACATGTCCGCCTCCCACCAGTCCTCGACGATCTTTAGGTCGCTGCGAATGCCGTGCAGCCTGTGCTGCTCGGCGCCCGGCTCTGGGAGACCGAGAACCAAGAAGTCGCCGAGGGTAAAAGTGGGGTAGAGCGCAGCGAGCAGCTTGTAGTCGGCCGGCAGGCGTGTGCTCAGTCCTTCCTCTAGCAAAGGCCAATCCACGGCGGCGGGCTCGGGCCGGCGGTGCTGGGGGAGGCAGGGGATCGCCCGCTCCAGGGCATGCACTGCCGCAGCCGGGTCCGTGATCCGTTGCTGTGGTGCCTGCGTGCCGATGAGGTCCTCCATGGGGACGAGGATGCCAGGGAGGTGCGACCTGACTGGAAGATCGATGTGTAGGACCACGTGAGCTAGGTGCCGGCAATCGCAGCACCGCCCTGCTCGGCGCCTTCGGTGAGCAGGCCGACGACGATCGGTCGCCGCGATGACGGCGGTGGCCCGCGGGTCGGCGTCACCCTTCTCTCGCTAGATCTTGAGCACCGACCGCACCGAAACGCTACTGGCGGACCCATCGGTCCAGCGGACCCGGAGTCGGCGCAGGCCAACCCGATTGACGTGCACGACCTCGCCCGTAGCTCCTGATCTGGCCGGGGCTGTCGCCGCCGGACCCAGTCACCGCGTCGCCATCCCTTCCACCGTATTGATCACTACGGCGACCAGGTGACCAGAGCCAGCCACCGTCGAGGCCAGCTCACCGGCGAACAGCGACGTCCGAGAGGCGGCCGTCAGAGCGGCCACCACGCCACGCCGCCGCCCAGGGTAAGTGCGGGCGAGCGGGTCGTACTCGATCCAGTGCTGTGACAACCGAAAGCCCCAAGCGTGGGGGCGGTGGCCGCACGAAGGCGTGCCGGTCGTCCAGGAGCCGGCTCTAAAGCCGCTCAGGGTCAGGTCAACCGCTTACCTGGGAGGGACAGGGTGCCCGCCGGTGGCCAGGTCCGACCCCGGGAGCCGGGTCCGTGCCGGGCGAGGTTGGGTCAACTGCGCCACTGTGGTGGTGTCCGTCGGGGGCGCGCTCCGTGACACGAGAGCTGACTCAGTCTGTTCCGGCGCGTCCGTACGTGCGTCAAGGTCCGCTTGACGTGTGATGGACCGGGCGGCGGCCCGATCCCCACGTGGGCGGGTCGACGGCGGGATGGCAGGGGCGTTGGCGGTGTTCGTTACCGTGCGGGTATGACTGGCGCGGCATGGGGAGTCGTTGCGCTCTTGCTGCTGGCTATCGTCGGTGTGGCGGTGGTGGCTCGGCGTCGGGGAGCATCACGGGTGCTGGATCGGGAGGAGCAACTGCGATTGGCCAGGCGCGCCGCCCAGCAAATCGACCGGGAAGCTCGGAGAACAAAGCGTGGCAGTCTGCGTGGTAGGGGTGGCGGGGGCGACGTAGGCCTCTCGCATGACGCAGCCTATGGGAGCGAGGGCGGCACACCCGGCACGTCGTAGTGCGAGTTTCGCTTCGACGTCTGACGCTCAAACTGGGTTACGACGGATGCGGCCAGGCATGGCCGTCTGTGGACGCGAGCGAACCGTTCGGGCAGCTCGATCCCGCTTCTCGCACAGCTCATCGACCCGTGATCGTTCCTTCACACCGAACGGGTCACCTGCTGTCGTCCTGGTCCAACTGGCGGCGAGCCTGCCGCCACAGCTGTTCGAACTCGGTGGCAGACAGCATCTTCAACGCAGGCTCGACGTCGGCGTCAGGCGACGGGAACGGCGCTTCAGGTATGACGCCGTACCGTCTCTCGTACCTCACGACGGCGTCCGCACCCCCTGACTCGCGTGCGGCCAGCGCCTCTGCAAGAGACGCCGCTGCCATGACCGTTCCCTTCCCGTGTAGCTCGACGTGGCGCAGGCACCACCGACCGGTGTCGAGTTCGTCGTAGTTCCAACGATCCTCTTCCGGCCAGTACCAGCGGACGTAGCTCAGCACGTCGCCATTGTGGTACCAGCTGGCACTGCCCGTACCGTGCCCGATGCAGCGGTCAACAGCCGGGCCTGCATGGGCACCTGGGCATCGGCGATCTGAGCGTTCCGTGCTCATTCACCAGTCAACACGCCTACTCACAGTGCAGATGAACCTGATTCCCAAGCTGAGGGTCCGGGCCGCCTACGATGATGTCCGTGCCTCACTGGTCTGAGACTGCGCGCGTTGCTGAGGAGCGGGGCGATTGGGACCGAGCAGTCGCGGTGGTCGGTGCTGCTGCGGAGTGCTACAGCACCGACTACGAGCGCCATAACGCACACCTGTGGCACATGGATCTGCTCGCCCGCGCCGGGCGTCACGTCGAGCTGGCGGCACTCGGCCAACGCGATGTGCACGCTCGCAGGCGGCTAAATCGGGCTGCTGTACGAGGAAGGCCGAAGTGAGGACCTACGGCAGCGGGCACGGTCCGGAGATGGTGGAGCGCGGTGTCTCCTCGGCCGCCTGGTCGGAGACCAGGATGGGTCGAGCGCCGAGGAGGTGGGTGACTAACTGAGTGACGATCACGACGGACGCCGGTGGACAACCCTGCATGACAGGGGACGGTCCTGGCAGCTAGGAATGGGCGAAGCCGGGGTCGGAGGGCGTCGATGCCGGGTCTGGACGCGGCGGCTGGGCGCCAGATCCATGGGACGATCGTGGCGTGACGGTCGTGCAGCTGCCCGAGGGCTCATGGTGGGACTGGGATGTGCTCGGGTGGAACGGTTCGGAACTGCGCATCGCCGCCGGGTACGACCTGACGTACCACCACGGCTTGGAGCTGGTCTTCACCGACGTCCACTACCTCGCCTGTCCGACCCGGTTCTCTGACCCGCAGTTCCGTGAGCCGACCTCCGACGAGTATGAGACCGTGCATGCACACGTCGGAGAGGTGCCGCCCGTGGTGGTGGCGTTCGACGTTCAAGCCGTGGTCGGCTGGAAGGTCCTCCCTTGTGTTGTGGCGGCAGCCTCCGTCAGGATCGTGACGGGGCTCGTCTACCGCTACTGGCGCGAGGACCTCAAGGAGGGGGAGCGGTTGGCCCCCTTCCTGCGACGGCACGATGGCGGTCAGTGACGAAAGCGCAGCAGCGGGGTACGGCACCTGCCTCATCCACAGGCAACCGAACCAGACCGGGCCCTGCCGGTCGACTGCATCGTCCGGGGCGTCCACACCGTCCTCCGCGCGGACTTCACCGCCCCTTGAGCACCTGATCTCCATCGGAGCGTCTGGATGACGGGCCGGGTTGCGGCTCTCAGGACAATGTTGGCATGAGTCAATCTACGAGGCGCGTGACCGGAGTTGTCGGGCAGGTCGGTCGCCCCCGCTGCCACCGCGCTCTTGACGATCGTTTGCGCCGCTACGCGGCGACCGTGGACGACCGAGGGTCCGGCGGGCGACGGTCGGGGTCGCTACATGTGTGGAATCAGCCTGGTGGCTCGTCTCGTCCTCCCCGTTGACGCCTCATATCCCGGGACTCTGAATGGAATCATCAGACATCTTGGCGATCGCAGCGATAGCGGCTGCGGTGCTGTCTGCGGTCTACAGCTATCGCCTGTCGCGGCGGGCGCATCACACCTCGACCTACTACGGCGTCATCGGTCTCTTCAGGGAACTGGACAAAACCTTCATCGAATATCCCGACATTCGGCCGTACTTCTATGACGGGAAGCCTCCCGACGTCGACGGTTCGAATCGCCACAGAGTCCGCGCTGCGGCGGAACTGGTCCTGGATACGTTCGAGTGGATCTGGCACCGGCGGAAGGACTTGAACGCCAAGGGCGAAGAGGGCTGGAGGGCGTACATCGTCGACACCTTCTCCTCCAGTCCGGCACTGCAGCAGCACTACCTGAGATCCGCGTCCTGGTATCCGGGGATCACCCGTTTGATCGCTGATCATGCGATCGTCCTGGAGGCTGGACCGATCGACTCAGGCGATGTGAGCGTGGGTGAACGTGGTGGCCGGGGCCGCTTCGACGGTGTGCGTCAGGGAGTGTCCATCAAGGGAAGCGGCGAATGAGGCCCACCCATGACCGCCGCGATCGCGGCGTACGGCCGATGGGTGCCGTCGCTGGGCCGGTGCTGGCGCTCGACCTCCACGAAGCCAGCACTCGTCAACCGCGCCGAGAGTTCGTCAACGGGCCAGCGATAGGCCGTCACGACCTTGTGGTCGAAGGCGGCGACCTCGTCGCCGTCGAAGAAGCCGACCACCAGCGTGCCGGCCGGTGCCATCACTCGCCGGAACTCGGCCAGCACCTCGTCGAGGTCCTGTGGCGGTAGATGGATCAGCGAGAACCAGGCCAGGATGCCGGCGAGGGAATGGTCCTCGACGTCGAGGTTCCTCATCGACCCGAGCTGGTACCTGCCGTGCGGATGGGCCGACTTCGCATGCGCGATGAACTCGGGAACGATGTCGATCCCCAGCGCATCGACGCCGAGCGACCGAAGGTAGTCGGTGATGTGGCCCGGTCCGCAGCCCAGATCGAGCACGTTGCCGGGCCGATGAGACAGATGTCGCCCGATGAAGGCGAGGTCATCCACATGTACCCGCTGCCTGGTGCCGATCAGTTCGATGTAGAGGGCTGCGACGGAGGCGTACGCGTCCCGAACATGCTTGAAGTCCACCGCCTGGACTATATGAGCTCTCGGACCGCCCGACTCCAGCGGCGGCCACGGCTTGTTCCTGACCGATACTCCGACCCGTCGGCCACCCAAGGTCATCGTACGGCGGGGAGCAGCGACAGGGTCTGTTCAGGCGGCGAGCCGTCGTTCAGATCCACATGCCAGCTTCCTTGTCGGACAAGGATGTCTCAGTGAGCGACACACCACACCTCGGTCCTGTGCCCCAACGCATCACCGTCGACGCGGATCAGGTGCACCGGCTCGTTTCCGCACAGTTTCCTCAGTGGGCCAGTCTCCCGGTTCGGCCCGTGGCCAACGGTGGCTGGGACAACTGGACCTTCCACCTCGGCCCGCGGATGTCGGTGCGTCTGCCCAGCGCAGCCGAGTACGCGTTGGCGGTCGACAAGGAACACCGGTGGCTTCCGGCGCTCGCCCCCCGGCTCCCACTGCCGATCCCCACCCCACTGGCGAAAGGTGAGCCCGGCGCGGGCTACCCCTACTCGTGGTCGGTCTACCCGTGGCTCGACGGAGAGTCTGCGAGCGCGGACAGCATCGCCGACGCCGTCCGATTCGCGCGCGACCTGGCCGGGTTCCTGGCGGCCTTGCAGCGCGTCGACACCACTGACGGTCCCCGCCCCGGGAAGCACAACTGGTTTCGAGGCGGCACGCTGCGCACCTACGAGGGGGAGGCCCAGCGCGCGCTCACGGCACTCGAGGGCCACGTCGACGTCGACCTGGCTCGCGAGATCTGGCAGAGCGCACGAGACGCACGCTGGGACGGCGTGCGGAGCTGGTTCCACGGTGACGTCGCCCAAGGAAATCTCCTGCTCGTCGACGGGGAGTTGGCAGCCGTCATCGATTTCGGGACATGTGGCGTCGGAGATCCGGCCTGTGACCTGGCTGTCGCGTGGACCCTGCTGACCGCTGACGGCCGCCAGGCGTTCCGGGAGCGGCTGGCGGTCGATGACGCGACATGGGCGCGCGGGCGTGGCTGGGCCCTCTGGAAGACGCTCGTCACCTGCGCCTCCCCCCTGGGCGATACCGGCGGGCCGGCCGCGAGCGGGCTGCGCGTCCTCGGCGAGATCTTCTCCGAATAGACGGCCGGCGTCGTCATCGGACCCAAGTCATGAACAGCCACCACGTCTGGCAAGCCCTCACCGAGGCATCGTCACAGTCCCCACCCGGAGTGCTCAAGGCCGCATCGTCAGCATGCTGGCGGTCAAGGATCTCGTGATGTTCGGTGTGGCGCCAGCCACGCCAGCCGAGGCTAGAGGGCGACCACGTACTGGATGAAACCGCGGTTCTCGGCGACCTGGTCGTAGAGCCGCCGGGCTGTGTGGTTGTCCTCCCTCGTGAGCCAGTACAGCCGGTCACAGCCCTGGTCGCTCGCCCACGCCCCGACGGCCCCGATCAGCGCACGGGCGACACCCCTGCCGCGCGCCTCGGGAGCCGTGAACAGGTCCTGCAGATAACAGACATCGGGCGACGTCGTGCTGGCGTGGACCAGGAAGTGGGCGATGCCGACCAGCCGACCGTCCAACCGCGCCCCGAGCGCGCGCACCCTGTCGCCGCGCCGGAACTCCTGCCAGGCCCGGTCGTACCGGTCTGCGGGCC
The DNA here is from genome assembly GCF_051386315.1 of Micromonospora sp. URMC 107. Taxonomy (NCBI): domain Bacteria; kingdom Bacillati; phylum Actinomycetota; class Actinomycetes; order Micromonosporales; family Micromonosporaceae; genus Micromonospora; species Micromonospora sp. URMC 107. The sequence goes on along the minus strand of NZ_JBPQTK010000067.1, from coordinate 19,175 downwards.
AGGTGCGGCCGTAGAAGGCGTTGTAGCCGCAAAAAAGCTCCTCCCACCCGTGGCGGTCGTCTGACTGAAGCATGCCAACGCTGACCATCGGTTCCTTCCTCGTCCCGCAACGCGCAGGTGTGACCCGTGTCAGCGGCGCCACCTCCCGGCGCCACCACCCCGACACACCGCCACCTACGGGGCACCGGATCCCGTACGGTGTCGCAGACAACGACGTCGAGGAATCTTAGACCCGCCAACCAGTGTTGACGCGGCCCAGCGCCCGAGCTGGCGGGCACCTGCCGGACAGGCGGTGGCCGGCGGCGGTCGACCGCCCGGGAGGAAACCTTCGGATCCCGGATCAAGGGCCGTAGACATCTTTCATATTGCATCGATGTCCCGCTATATTGCCGAGCAGTGTCGATCTCTTCGGTTCTTCATGACGAGGTGCATATGCTCGATAACCCGACGCTCCGGCGGCGTACCCTGTTGGCGGCCATCGCCGGTGCCGCGGCCGTCCCCATCGTCGCGGGCCCCGCGCACGCCGCGTTGCCCAAGGTCTACATCGACCCGGGGCACGGCGGCACCGACCCCGGTGCGGTCGGCAACGGGCTGCAGGAGAAGGCCCTGACGCTCGACATCTCCCTGCAACTGCGCAACATCCTGCTGGCCAACTGGGGCGTCGACGTCCGCATGTCCCGGACGAGCGACATCACCCGCAGCCTGGCGTACCGCACCGACGACGCCAACGCGTGGGGCGCGAACCTGCTCGTGAGCGTGCACATCAACTCCGGCGGCGGCACCGGCTTCGAAAGCTACCGGTACCCGACGGCGAGCGCGGCCACCGTCAACCTGCACAACGCGGTGCACTCGAGGGTGATCGGCGCCATGCGGACGATCGGTGGGGTCACCGACCGCGGGCTGAAGACCGCGAACTTCCACATGCTGCGCGAGGCGGCCATGCCCGCGGTGCTGACCGAGAACCTCTTCATCGACAGCGTCGCCGACTCGAACCTGCTCAAGCGGGCGGACTTCATCACCGCCGTCGCCCGGGGGCACGCGGAGGGCATCGCGGCCTACCTCGGCCTGGGCGCCCCCAACCCGCCCACGGGCGGCACCATCGTGGACAACGCCACGGCGGGCCGGTTCACGGCGAGCACCAACTGGGGCACCTCCTCGTACTCGGCCCAGCGCTACGGGGCCGACTACCGATTCGCCAACCCCACGCCGGCCAGCGACGCCGCCTGGTTCAAGGTGAACATTCCGGCGGCCGGCGACTACCGGATCGAGGTCCGACACCCGGCCGACCCCGGTTACAACAGTTCGGCCCCGCACGTCGTCGTCACCGCCTCGGGCAACCGCACGGTCAACGTGGACCAGCGCGTCAACGGCGGCGTCTGGCGCTCGCTGGGCACCTTCGGACTGGCCGCCGGTGACCGCAACCTGGTCGCGGTGAGCCGGTGGACCAGTGCCCCCGGCTACGTGGTGGCCGACGCCGTCCGGGTCACCCCGGTCTAGTCGTACCGGCCAGGGGCGGATCGGGACCGGGTCGGCCCGGTCCCGATCCGCCCGCGGTACACGGCCGCCGGTCGGGCTCGCCAGGTCGGTCGCCGAGGCCGAGGGGGAGCCGGTCGAGGCGCCAGGCGTCGTCAGTGCCAGTTGTGGAACTCCAGCACCTGGCAGACCAGGACGGCCCCGCCGGTGCGGGCCGACAGTTCCTCGGCGTCGCGCAGCGCGAACCGGACCGGCCAGCTCGCGCCGAGCCGCAGGTGGCGTCCCTTCTCCGTGGCCGGCAGGAGCAACTGGTACGGCTGTAGCGGCCCGCGCGGGGTCCGCCGGTCCTCCTCCGGCCACAGCCCCCGCTGTCGCCCGCCGTGGTAGAGCGCGATCCGGGCCAGCAGGCTCAGGGTGGTGTGGCCCATCGGGATCGCGCGGAACAGCTCGTCGCGGGACGGTACGCGATCGGCCGGGAACACCCGCGACGGCTGCTCGTGCGCCCAGTACAGCAGGCCGGGCCAGGGCAGCGCGCCGTCGAAGGGGTTGCCGCCGTGTGCGGGCCAGTCGATGCCACGGTGCGCGACGGCGACGTCGTCCCCGTCGGTGCTCCCGCCACTGGTGTCCACCACTGTGACTGTACCGGGAAGGGGCGGCACAGGCGGGCGCCGTCCACCCCGTCGGCGGCGGGCGACATGCCGGGTGGGTGCCTCCGGCCGACGGCCGCCGTCCCGGCGAGCCGCAGAGGCATCACGTCGCCGCCATCCTGATGTCGAAGGCGGCGTCGCGGACGTCGGCGACCGGGTGTTCGCGCAGCAGGTGGAGCAGGCTCCGCCAGGGCGCGGACCAGCCGAACCCCCTGCCGCCCCCGGCCAGTGCCACCGCGAAGAGCCCGGTGCCGGCCTCGCCCCGCGCGGCGAGAACGCGGGCCGTGCCGAGTACCAACTCGGCGTCGAGGGCCGCCGGGGGCGCGGTGCGCTGGCCGAGGAGGTGGGCGAGCCGGGCGGCGAGTGCCGGCCGCCCCGCGACCAGTTCCGCGATCTCCACGATGTCGGCGGTGAGCCGCTCCGACGTCGTGCCGTCGAGGGACAGCAGCCTGGTCAGCAGGGTGCCCGCCCCGGCCAGGTACGCGGGGTGCCGGCCCAGTTCGTCGGCCGCCCGCCGGACCGGCGCCGGGTCGGTCCGCGGCTCGAGCGCCCCGCACAACGTGGCCACGATGGCGTCGATCCGCCGCCGGGCCCGACGGTCCCCTGCGGGGCCGCCGGGGTCCGGGTCGGCGTCGTCGGCCCGGACGAGGGCGCGCAGCGCGGCGGCGGGCACCTCCCGTTCGGGGCGGTCCGGGTGGCGCAGCACCGCGTCCACCACCGGCCGCACCGACTGCCAGTCGTGGCGTCCCGCCAGGTCGGTGAGCGCCGCCGTGATCAGACCGGTGAGGTCGGGTGCCCAGGGCAGCCAGTGCACGAGCCGGGGCCAGGCGAGCCGGCCGACCTCCCGGTCGGGGCTCGCGCAGGCCCGGGCGACCAGGGCGGCGTAGCGGGGGCGCTCGGTGCTGGCGACCTCGTCGGGCGGGGTCGCCAGCACGGTCAGCGACTCCTCCCGGCTCCCGACGACCGCCTGTTCGAGGATCGGCCAGCTCTCCGGCGCGTGCAGCCGCTGCCGGGCGGCGGCGACGACGGCCGCCCGCACGTCGCGGTGCTGGTCGGGCTGCTGCCACACCGACGCCAGCACCGTCATCGCCTCCGGGGGACCGAAGCGGCCGAGCAGCCGGACCGCCTGCTTGCGGCTGGTCACCTTGCCCCGCCCCAGGGCGACGCCGGCCAGCGGGCCCACCAGGTCGGCCGGGCGGGTGCAGCGGACGGCCCGGGTGGCGGCGTACAGGGCGACCCTGGCCCGCTCGTCGTCGGCGTGGGACAGCAGCAGCGGCAGCGCCTCGGCGGGCCGGTCGGTCCACGGCAGCGCCTCCAGGGCCGCCTCGGCCAGGGTGACGTTCGGCGAATCGACGTAGCGCAGCACCAGCTCGCGCCCGGCGTCGGGCACGGGCGCGGCGGCCCGGACGGCGGCGGCCCGGTGGTGCAGCGGGGTGCCGGCGTCGGCGGCGAGGCGCGCCTGCAGGCGCACGAACGCCTGCTGCTGGCGGGGCAACCACCGCTCGGCGTGCACGGGTCGGCCCGGGATCCAGCGGGTGCCGGCGGTGAGGAACGCCCCCTTCGGCGGGTGGCGCAGCACCCCGTCGAGCAGGTCGGTGCGGCGGGCGCTGACAGTCCGCCACACCGTGGGCAGGGTGATGGTCGAGGCGTCGGAGCGCAGCACGTACGCCACCCGTTGCGCCCGGGTCCTCGGGTCGGCCAGCCACAGCTCGACGGCCTCCCGCACGACGGCGGCGACGGTGCCGGGGGCCGTCGCCCGGCGCAGCAGCTCCTGGAGCTCGGGCAGCTGCCAGGCCCGCCGCCCCAGGGCCCGGGTCACCGCGAACAACGCGGCAAACCGGCCCCGGGCCATGCCCGTCTCGACCCATCCGCGCAGCCGCGCAAAGACCAGCTCCTCCTGGCCGCGGCGCAGCGTCCGGTCGAACCGTCCGAGCGGCGGCAGCCGGTGCCCGCCGAAGAGCCGGTCGAGGGTGTCCAGCGCCCACCGCAGCAGGGCCGGTTCGTCGACGTGCCGGCCCAGCACCCGGGCGGCGAGGCTGCCGAGCGCGGCGAGGGTGCGCGTCGAGGCGTCGCGGGTGGCCGTGGCGTCGACGGTGATCCGGGCCAGCACCCCGACGGCGTCCGCGCGCAGCAGGGGGGCCAGGTTGGTCAGCTCCGCCAGCGCCACGGCCCGGACCGGGTCCTGCTCGTTGCGCAGCCGGTCCAGCCTGGCCAGGGCCTCGACCGCCGCGGCGGGGTCACGGCTGCGTCGCGCGGCGGCCAGGAGCAGCTGGTACGCGACGGCCCGGTCGTGCGCGTCGGCGGCGCGCAGGGCGGGAGTCAGCGCCGCCGACGCCGCCGGCCACGGCAGCAGGGCGCTCCACGACCGCACCTGCGCCTCGTCGTGGCGGACCTCGTCCAGGGCGAGCACCCGGCGTGCCTCCCGCTCCCGCCAGGCGTGCGGCAGCACCTCCAGCAGCGCCGCGTCGGGGATCCGGGTGGCCGTCTCGACGTCGGCGAACACGGCGTCGTACAGGCCGCCCCGCCGCGCCGGGGGTAGCGCCGCGAGCAGCCGCCTCAGCAGGTCGTGGTGGCCGCGTACCCGCCGGCCCAGGGAAACCAGGTCCGCCTGCGGCAGTCGTACGAGCTGACGCAGCAGCGCCGGGGGCAGCCCCTCGTAGCGCAGCCGGTCCACGCGGGACACCTCGGTCAGCAGGGCCAGCACCCGTCCGGGCGCACACGCGGCGAGCGCACCGTAGTCCGCCAGGTCGCCGGGGAGGTACCCGGTGGGCGCGTACCGTTCGAGCAGCGTCAGCGCCCGCTCCGGTCGGCGCCGACCGGCGACCAGGACGCGCTTGCCGTGCGTCGTCCACCAGCGGTCCCGTTCGGCGGCGTGGAGGTGGGGCAGGGTCGACTCCGCGTGGTCGAGCACCACGTCGCCGTGGCGCCGGGCCAGGCGGACCGAGTCCGGCAACGCGTGCTCGACGGCCGGCAGCAGCCGGCGGACGGTGTCCGCCCCGCAGGCGGGCAGCAGGGCCACCGCCTCGACGGCGCCGAAGCGCCCCAGCACACCGTCGATCAAGTCGTCGGCGACCGCCGGTCGGCGCAGGTGCCGCAGCGACCGGTAGACGAGATGGCGCAGGTCGGCCGGCGCGTCCCGGACGAATGCGCGCAGGTCGTCGCCGGCGAGCCAGCCGGCGCGCAGGCCCACCTTGACCGCGACCGCCCGGATCGTGCCGTGCGGGTCGCTCAGCGCCGCCCGAGCCGCCGCGTGGTCGCCGACGATCTCGGCGGCGGTGACGGCCAGGAACCGGTGGTACGACTCCCCGCCACGCAGGTCCGCCAGGATCTCCGGCAGCTCGCCCGTGGCGGCGAGCTGGCGGGCCCGGCGCGCGAGCGTCGACATCCGCTCCCGGTGGGCCAGCGCGTCCAGTTCGCCGAGCAGCCGTCGTGTCGATCTCCGCACGCCGCCCATTGTGTCGGTCGGTGGTCCAGGGCGCGACGAGGGGCGTCCGGGAGCGGCCCGGTGCTCAGCGACCGTCGGATGGCGTGGCGGCGCGCAGCGAGGTGGTGGTGGCGACCGCGACGCCGACCGTCGCGAGCAGCACCAGCGTCGCGAGGCTGGGCAGCGCGGCGGTCGCCGGAGCGGCCAGCGCCACCACCAGCAGCCCGAGCACCCGTCGCCGGCAGAACCGGCCCACCGCGCGTCGCCAGATCAGCTGGTCGCCGACGAGGAAGAGGACCACGCCGCCGTGGAGGACGGCGTGTCCCAGCGACTGCAACGGCGTGGCCGGCCGCTGCGCCACCTGCGCCAGCGTCGTCGTCAGGCCGAGGGCGACCAGGATCAGCCCGGCGACGATCAGCAGGTGCAGGTAGGTGTAGGCGTCGCGGGCCAGGGCCGCCCCGCGCGGGCCGGTCGACACCTGCGACAGCCGCCGGTCGAGGACGCGGTCGGTGCCGACGTACGTCCACCACAGGGCGGCGAGCAGGGTGACGATCAACGCGACGGTGAACAGGGCCGCCACAGAGATCGACGTGTCGGCCAGCGCGATGCCGGTGGAGATGAAGCCCTCCCCGAAGGCGACGAGCACGATCAGGTTGTACCGGTGCGTCCAGTACTCGAGCGAGCGGATCCGCCAGTTGCGGGCACCGGTCAGGTAGCCGCCCGCCAGGTCCAGCACCAGCGCGGCCGTCCAGCACGCCGCGCTGACCGGCGAGATGGCCTCCCCGGTCGAAGGAAAGGTCAGCGTCGCGCCCACCAGGAGCGTCAGCGCCGCCGCGGTGGGCAGGGCAGCCCGGGACGCCTGGGCCCGCAGCGCCGGGTCGGGCCGCGCGATCCACCAGAACGAGGCGAGGTGCAGCACCCGGACCGCCACGTAGCAGGCCGTCACGATCAGCGGACCGGGCAGCCCGCCGGGCACGCGGCTGAACGCCTGCGGGATGGCGACGCCCAGCACGAAGGTCAACGCGCCCGCCGCCAGCACCGTCACCCGCACCGGGGTGGTGGCGCGGGGCGTCACGCTCCCCAACCAGGCGTACAGGCACCACGACCACCACAGCAGGACCAGGACACCGAGCCCCTGCGCCACCCCCGCCGGGGACGGCTGACGGTTCACCAGGACGGTGATCTGGATGAACGCGTACACGACGATCAGGTCGAAGAAGAGCTGGTGCGGGCGGACCACCGTCACCCGCTGCACCGTGCCGGCGACCGCGTCGTGCAGCCGGCGGTGCCGGTGGCCGAAGACGGTACGGTCGGCGGCCACGACGGTGCCCAGGCAGGCGACGAGGATCGCCAGCGATGCGAGCACCGGCACGTTCAGGACCACCGGTGCGGTGGCGAGGAGCAGCACGATGCCGAGTGCCACGCTGCGACCCAGCAGGCCGAAGCCGCGCCTCTCGAAGGCGAGCAGCCCGAGCAGGTAGAGCAGCGCCCCGCCGTGCAGGGCGAGCGCGCCGCCCGTGCTCCACGGGTCGGCGGTGCTCACGTCCGTCGCGCTCAGGGCGTGTTTGAGGCCGAGGGCGAGCAGGATGAGGCCGCCGACCATGGGTAGGTGCAGCAGCGCGTAGGCGTCGAGGCCGATCAGCGACGTGACGCCGCCGGGCAGCCGCCGCAGCGACTGCTCGGCGGCGAACCTGGCGAGGTCGAAATAGGTCCACCACAGCACGAGCACCACGACGACGCCGAGGGCCGACCCGGCGATCACCGGCCAGGTGATCGCCGGGTCCCCGACCAGCCCCCCGCTGGTGCCGATCGAGATGATCGTCTCGCCCAGGGCGACGAGCACGATCAGGCTGTGCCGTTCCGCCCAGTGGCTGACGGAACCGAGCCACCAGTCGCCCGTGCGCAGCGCCACCAGGCCGGCGTAGTCGACGCCGGTGGCCACGGTGAACAGCACCACCTGCGTGAGGCGTACCGGCGGCCAGGTCGGCAGCAGCGCCGACAGGGACGCGGCGGCCAGCAGCAGCAGCGTGGTGACGCACAGCGGCAACCACGCGCGGAGCGCGAACAGGGGCCGGTCGCCGGTGTTCAGTCCGGCGAGGGTGGTGACCGCCAACGGCCCGAGGCGCACCAGGACGAACGCGACGGCGAAGACGAGGGGGCCCCACAGACCACCCGGCCGGTCCACGAACGCCACCGGCAGGGCGACACCGACCACGAAGATGCCGGCCGCCGCCGCGAAGACGACCAACGGCATGGCGGCCCGGTCGAAGCGCACCGTGTTTCCGAGCCAGGCGTACGACGCCCAGCACCGCCACAGCAGCGCGACCACGAGGAAGCCCTGCAACAGCCCGAGGGGGTGGACGTTCGCCGACATCAGCTCGGTGACGTTGAAGAACGCGTAGACGAAGACCAGATCGAGGAACAGCTCCAGGCGCGTCACCCCGCCCGGGCCGGCCTGGATCCGCCCGGCCACCGCGGCGTGGATCCGCCCGGCCCCCGACGCGCTCATCGCCACCCGACCACTCTCCCAACAGGCGGGCGGGCGCAACGCGGGATCGCCGAAGCCGGCGCCTGGGGGCGCCGCGGGTCGAACAGCGTCCCGCGGGCGCCACCGAGCGCGGCGTCGGTGAGGTGGACGTGGCCGGGCTCGAGCCCGGCGTCGTCGACCGGTGCCGGGGGCGGCTGCCTTGCCGGCGTCTGCCATGCTCGGCCCGGTGACGACCGGCCACCCCACCAGCCCCCGCACCCATCGTCGCAAGCGCAGCCGCCGTCTCCGGGTCGTGCTGGCTTCCGGCGCCGTCGCGGTGCTCCTCGCCGCCGCCGTCTTCGTCGTCGCGGTGGTCGTGCCGCTGGTGCGGCCGGCGGGCCCGCGCCCGCTCTTCCAGCTTCCCGTCGCGTGCGGCGAGACGTGGCAGTTGGGCACCTACCCCGGTCACGACGACTACGACGTCGACCTGTTCCCCACCGAGGGCGAGGCGTGGGGCCGCCCGGTGCTCGCGTCCTACGCCGGGAAGGTCACCGTGGCGGGGATCAACGGGTCACTGGGTGGCCGTACGCCCGACAACCCGGACGGGCCGCGTGGTCGCGGCGGCGGCTACTGGGTGAAGATCGACCACGGCGGCAAGTGGGAGACGCAGTATCTCCACCTGCTCGAGCCGCCGCTGGTCCGGGTCGGTCAGCGGGTGGCTCAGGGTGAGCAGATCGGGCGTCTCGGCAGCACCGGCAACTCCGGGGCGCCGCACCTGCACTACGAGCAGCGCCGGGGCTGGGAGAAGGTCGAGGCCTACTTCGACGGCGTGCCGTCGGGCATCACCCACGACGACACCGAGTACACGGTCAGACGCAAGAGCAACAACTGCGTCCCCGGGTGAGCGCCGCCGCGGGCGGCCGGGCGGAGGTCAGTGGCAGTCGCAGTGGCTGTCGGGCGCGTCCGTGCCGTAGGTGTCGTGCAGGGGGAACTCGTTGACGTAGCGCTGCCGGCCCAGCGGGGTGAGGTCCAGGTAGTTGTACGTGTTCAGCAGCGGGTCGAGGCCGCGGCCGTACACGGAGTAGGTGTGCAGGATCCGTTCGCCGTCGCGGACGAAGACGCTGAGGCCGTGCGCTTCGCCCTGCAGGTGGTGGGTGAGGCCCTCCGCCGCCAGGGTCTCGGCGTCCTTGTAGTTGTATTCCACGGGGGCGACGGCCGGGTCCATGGTGACGTGGAAGTCGTAGTTGAAGTCGCTGCCGTGGGAGGAGTACCAGGGAAAGCGCCAGCCCATCCGGTCCTTGAAGGACGCGATGGACGGGAACGGCGCGCGGGAGACGACGGCGAGGGTCGTGTCGCTGGCGTGCAGGTGCGCGAGGTGCCCGAAGTTGTCGACCAGCAGGGAGCAGCTCGTGCACCCCTCGGCCCATTCCGGGTCGAACATGAAATGGTAGACGATCAATTGTCGTCGGCCCTCGAACATGTCCGCCAGCCGAACGGTGCCCTCGGGTCCGGTGAAGGAGTAGTCCTTCTCGATGGCGACCGCCGGCAGTTCGCGCCGCAGGGCGGTGGCCCGGTCCCGCAGGCGGGTGAGCTCCTTCTCCCGGTCGAGCAGTTCCTTGCGGGCGTCGACCCACTCGTCCCGGGACACGACCTTCGGTGCAATCATGGACGACACGCCTTTCCGCTGAAGCGCCTGGACCATTCTTATCGGGCGACGCGCGTTCACACCAGCCTTCGCCCGGTGTCGTGGGATTCCCATTTCCGGTGCCCGGCCCGGCGATTCCGCCAGCGGTGGCGAACAACGGGCAGGTGGGCCGGCCCGCCCTCGACGCCGAAGGCCCGCCGGCCGGAGAGATGGAACCGGCGTACGCCGGAGAAGTGCGCATTATCGAATAAGGCCCGTGCCGCCCTCGCGCGCCCACAACACCTGCTCGCCGAGATGGTCGAGCGGATGCCCGACGCCACCTTGTCACGATCGCGGCCGGCCACGACGTGCACGCCGCCCGGCCGGCCGGGTTCCTCGCCGCGGTCGACGCTTCCTCGCCGACCGCGGCGGGGCAGCGGGCCCCGACCGGGTACGGGTGGGGTCGGGGCGCTGGGCTAGCGTCGACGGACGGGGACGGCGTGGCCGACTGCGCCAGGTCGTCGAGCGGCTGACGGCGTGGCACGAGTACGGCCGGATCTGGCCCGGCGGATCCGGGGCAAAGGGAGCAGGCCAGATGGGGGAGCGGTCGGTGCGGGAGGCCGCGGCGCTGTTGGCGCAGGCCCGGAGTGTCGTGATCTTCACCGGCGCGGGCGTCTCCGCGGAGAGCGGAGTGCCGACCTTCCGCGACGCCCTCACCGGCCTGTGGCGAAGCTTCGACGCGCAGCGGCTCGCCACGCCGGAGGCGTTCCGCGACGATCCCGCGCTGGTCTGGGGCTGGTACGAGTGGCGACGCGACGCCGTGCGGCGGGCGCGCCCGAACGCGGGTCACGTGGCCGTGGCCGCGATCGAGGCACGCGTCCCGGGCACGGTCGTCGTCACGCAGAACGTCGACGACCTGCACGAGCGCGCCGGCTCGGTCGCGCCGATCCACCTGCACGGCAGCCTCTTCGCGCCACGCTGCGGGGCCTGCGCCCGCCCTGCGCCGGTGCCCGACGAGGCGCCGGCGGAGCCGGGCGACGGGCGGCGCGTGGCCCCGCCCCGATGCGTGAGCTGCGCGGGCCCCGTCCGCCCCGGGGTGGTGTGGTTCGGTGAGGCGTTGCCGGCCGCGGCGTTGGAGGCCGCCGTCGAGGCGGCCTCCGCCTGCGACCTGCTGGTGACCGTGGGCACCTCGGGGCTGGTGTATCCCGCCGCCGAGATTCCCCAGGTGGCTGCCCGCCTCGGCGCCACGGTGCTACAGGTCAACCCGCAGGAGACGCCCCTGGACGCCGTGTCCGACGTGAACCTGCGCGGCCCGGCCGCCCAGGTGCTGCCGGCCCTCGTGCGGGCCGCCTGGGGCGGCGCCGACCAGGTGTGACGGCGAAAGCCACGGCGCGGGAACGGGCGGCCGGGGCGCCCCCGGGTCAGGAGGGGCGGCGCATGCCGAGCTGGTCCAGCCAGCCGTCCACGTCGAAGCCCTCCGCCTCGGCCCGGTCGAGCCACTCGCCGGCGCGGGCCGGATCGGTGGGCAGGCCGGAGCCGAGCAGGTACATCACCCCGAGGGTGGCCGCCGCGCGGGGGTTCCCGGCGTTCGCCGCCCGCTCGTACCAGCTTGCGGCGACGGCCTCGTCCCGGGGGAACCCCCGCCCGCTGGCGTGCCCGGCCGCGACGTTGTACAGGGCGCGGGGGTGGTCCCGGTCCGCCGCGCGCAGCAGCCACTGCCGCGCCACCGTTTCGTCGCGCGGCAGCATGTCCCCGGTGTCGTACAGGACGTGCAGCTCGAACATCGCGTCGGCGCTGCCGGCCCCGGCGGCCTCCTGGTGGTACCCGACCGCCGCCTCGCCCTCGCCCAGCAGGTAGTGCACGATGCCGGACCAGTAGCGTGCCTCCCCGGTCGGGTCGTCGGCGCGCAGCGGCTCCAGCAGCGTCAGCGCGTACCGGCCGACCCGGTCCACGGCCTCCCGGCCGACGGCCGCGAACAGGTACGCGCCCTGGCGGTTGCCGTGCCGGGCGGCCTCGGCGAAGCAGCGCAGGGCGGCGTCCAGGACGTCGTTCCCGCTGGTGGGGAACGGGTGCGGCGACGGCCACGCCGGCAGCTGCGTGACCGGCAGGTCGAGCAGCCGGCGTCCCAGGGGCACCCACACGTCGGCGCGGCCGGCCCGCGCCGCGGTCAGGTAGCCGCGCAGCAGCACCTCGTACGCCCGGATCGGCAGGATCCCGATCATCACGTCCCCGCGCACGATCCGGCCGTCGATCTCCCGGCACAGTCCTTCGAGGTACGCGGCGTCGATCGGCTCGGCGGCCGTCACCCGCTCGGTCTCGGCGAGCAACGTCTCGCCGGGGGCGGACGGGGCGGTGGCAGGAGTCAAGGTCACGCCGCCACCCTACTGTCGTCGTCGTCCCGCCCCACGTTCGCGGTACGTGCTCGGACGGGCGTGACCAGCCACGCTCCCGCTCAGGAGCCGGCCGCACGCGCCAAGACCCGGCCGGGGGCGGGCCCGTGGGAGCCGACGCGAGGCCCCGGCTCTATGGTGGAGCGATGACGTCGGTCAAGCAGTTCCAGGTCACCTTCGACTGCGCGGAACCTGAGCGCGTCGCTCGTTTCTGGTGCGAGGTGTTGGGGTACGTCGTACCGCCGCCACCGGAGGGGTTCGCCACCTGGGACGACTTCGATCGCGCGCTGCCGCCCGAGCGTCAGGGTTCGGCGTTCGCCTGCGTCGATCCCTCGGGCGTGGGGCCGCGACTGTTCTTCCAGCGCGTTCCCGAAGGCAAGGTCGTCAAGAACCGGGTCCATCTTGACGTGCGGGTCGGCACCGGGCTCGTGGGCGAGGAGCGCCTGGCCGCACTTGAGGCCGAATGCGCGCGACTGGTCGCGCTCGGCGCGGTACGCGTGCGACTGCTGCGCGCCGATGGCGTCAACGAGTCGTGCCTCGTGATGCAGGACGTCGAGGGCAACGAGTTCTGTCTCGACTGAGTGGCCGCGAACGTGGCACCTTCGCGAGTCGACCGGTGTAGCAGTTCGCCCGTCGATGACGGAGTGGTGCGTGTGGCAAGTGCGACCGAGGTGGGTATTCGCTGGGCCGAGTCGACGTGGCGGCGTCGGACGACCATGGTGCGGCCTCTCACCGGTGGCTGGACGTCGACCATGCTGGGCCTGACCGGACACGACGGCGAGCAGGCGGTACTCCGGCTGATGACGAAGGAGCCGTGGCGCCGACACGCCGCCGGGCTGCTCTCCCGGGAGGCGGCTGTCCAGCGGCAACTGCAACGCTCGTCGATCCCGGTGCCCCGCAGCATCGCCCTCGATCTGTCCGGAGACACCGCCGGGGCACCGGCACACCTCATGTCCTGGCTGCCCGGGCGGCTGTGCCTGAACTCTGCCGCGGACGACGTCCTGGCGGCACTGGCACAGGTGCTCGTGGACATTCATCAATTCGATCCCGGGCCGGACAGGCCACGGGAGTACCAGTCGTGGGCGACGCCGGGCAAACGGGTCATGCCGCCGTGGGCGCAGCGGCGACAGCTGTGGAGTCAGGCGTTCGCGCTGCTGGAGCAACCCGCGCCGGCCTATGCCGGCACGTTCCTGCACCGGGACTTCCACCTGGGGAACCTGCTGTGGTCGCAGGGGCGGGTCAGCGGCGTGGTGGACTGGGTCGAGACGTCGTGGGGACCGGCGAACCTGGACGTCGCACACGCCGCCACCTATCTGGCCATGTTGCACGGCGCCGAGGCCGGGGTCAGATTCACGAACGTGTACCGCCGCCGGGTCGGTGGCCGCCACGACGAGGACGAGTTCCGGTACTGGAACGTCATGGACATCGTCGGCTACCTGCCGGACCCGGCGAAGGTCGTCCAGCCATGGCGCGACTCCGGGCTGGACATCAGCGACGACCTCGCCCGCAGCCGGCTCGAACAGCGCCTCGAGCAGGTTCTACGAACTCACTGACGACCCGATCGGATCCCGCCCGGTGCTCGACCCGCGCACGGTCCTTGCCGGTCAGCTGACCAGCTTCTCAAAGAGTTCGTTCGGCGTGTCGTAGTACCTCGTCGTCCGGCCGAGGTTGGTCATGCCGAGCCGCCGGCAGACGGCCTGGGAGGCACGGTTGTCCGGATCCGTGACCGCGATGACCCTCGTCAGGCCCCGGCTGAACGCGTCGTCCAGGACCGCTGCCGCTGCTTCGGTGGCGTAGCCGTGCCCCCAGGCGTCCGGATGCAGGTGCCAGCCGATCTCGACATCGGTCGGCCCGCCGGCCGGTTCCCCGGCCGACAGGGGAATCGGCTTGAGCAGGAGGTTTCCCACCAGCCGGCCGTCCGCCGCCGTGGTGATGGCCCAGATCCCGTGGATCGGATCGTCGACGGCGCGTCGGCGTGCGATCGAGGCGAGGGCATCCTCGCGGTTGTTCATCATCGTGGGCTGCGCGCCCAGGAACCGCACGACCTCCCAGCGCGACTCGAGATCCAGAAGGAAGTCGGCGTCCTCGTCGCGCCAGGGGCGCAGCAGGAGGCGGTCGCTCGCGATGGTGCGCATGCGAGCAATCTAGTGACGGTCCGCCGAGCGACCGGCGCGCCGGTCGCCCGACGAGCCGGGCGGTCCAACGGGAAGAGGCTGCGGCCACGGCGTAGCGATAGCCTGCCGTCATGGCGAGTGCCGAACTGGATGAGTTGATCGTCGCGGACGCCGACGCGCTGCGTGCGTGGTTGTCGGCCAACCACGCCACGTCGCCCGGCGTCTGGCTCGCCCTGACCAGAAAGGGCGGCACAGTCACGACGTTGACCTGGCAGCAGGCGGTCGACGAGGCCCTGTGTTTCGGCTGGATCGACGGGCAGGCCCGTAAACGGGATGAGGAAAGTTCCTGGATCCGGTTCACCCCGCGCAGGCCCCGCAGCTCCTGGTCACAACGCAACGTCGCGCACGTGGCCCGGTTGGAGGCGCAGGGGCGGATGCTGCCCCCGGGCCGCGCCGCCGTGGAAGCCGCCAAGGCGGACGGGCGGTGGGCGGCCGCCTACGCCCCGCCGTCGGAAGCCGAGGTGCCGGCCGACCTGCTCGCCGCCATCGCTGCCGACCCCGCTGCCCAGGCCATGTTCGACGTACTCACCAAGACAAACCGCTTCGCTCTCATCCATCGCGTCAATGCCGTCAAACGGGCGCAGACCCGCGAGCGGAAGATCGGCGAGTTCGTCGCCATGCTGGCCCGTCACGAGACGATCTACCCGCAGAAGGCCAAGCCTCCGAACTCGCCGTGATCGATCTTGATGATCAGTTACTCCCGGCCGTGACCGGGATCTGGCGCGAAGCTCGACGCTGGGTCGCGCAGACGGGATCTCCCGCCGAGCGGGCGTCAGGGGCCGCGCCGGCGATGCCGACACGCCAACCGACCGCTCGTGCCGATTTACGCTGGCTGTGCCTGAGTGTCGTCTGGGATGCTTCGGCCATGCCTTCCTACCCGCCCACCTTCGCCGATGAGGTCGTGGCACAGCCATTCCGTGCCCAGTTCGAGGCGTTCCTCGACGAGCACCGTGGCGCGCTCAATGGCTGCCTGGACGGGCTGACGGAGGAACAGGCGCGCCGATCGTTGGTGGCCTCCCGGACCACGCTGCTGGGTCTGGTGAAGCACGCGACCTTCGTCGAGAAGGTTTGGTTCGACGAGGCCGTCACGTGCCGGTCGCGCGCGGAGATCGGCATCCCCGCGGCGTCGGAGGAGTCGTTCATCCTCGACGACGACGACACGATCGCCACCATCCAGCAGGCACACCGCGAGGCCTGCGAGGCGTCACGCCAAGCCACGTCACGCCTGGGTCTGGACGACATCCTGCACGGGCACCGGCGGGGCCCGCTTCCGCTGCGGTGGGTGTATCTCCATGTGCTGCGCGAGCTCGCCCAGCACTGCGGGCACGCCGACATCCTTCGAGAGCAGCTCGTCACCGAGTAGTGCGGGGACGTCCGCTCCTGCCGCCGATCGCCCGTGACGACAGGCGGTGGGCCGTCAGGCACCCGGTCAGACCAGGCCCGGCCCCGCTCCGCCGGGTGGGTTGGTCGGACCACGAGTACGGTGCAGCCGACAGGACCAGCTCCCGCGGCGGCTGATCTACTGTGTGCGCGTGCCGCTGCTGCGCTGGAACGACCCGCTGCCCTGGAGGCCGCGCCGCGTCCTGGTCGCAGGCACGTCCGGCGCGGGCAAGACGAGCCTGGCCATGCTGATCGCCCAGTCCTGGCGGCTTCCCCGGGTCGAACTCGACGCGTTGCATCACGGAGAGAACTGGGTGCCGCGCCCGACGTTCAGGCACGAGGTCGAACAGTTCGCGGCACAGCCACGGTGGGTGACCGAGTGGCAGTACACCGCCAAACTCGGGGACATCCTCCAGAGCAAGGCCGACCTGGTCCTCTGGCTCGACCATCCGCGCCGCCTGGTGATGCGGCAGGTCATCGTGCGTACGGTCGCCCGTAGGGTTCGGCGCGAACATCTGTGGAACGGCAACGTCGAGCCAGCGCTCCGCACGGTGTTCACCGATCCCGAGCACGTCATCCGGTGGGCGTGGCGTACGCATGGCGGCCCGGGCAGGCGGGTCGCCGCACTGCTCGACCGGCGCGACGAGGAGGTTGCGGTGGTCCGACTGCGTGGCCGTCGCCAGGTGAACCAGTGGGTACGCCGCAATCTCACTGTCAGCTGATTCCTGGCACCCCCGCGCCCGGCGGCGGTTGCGGGCCTCGACGACTACCGCAGGGTGTGGGCCGCCGAAGCGATCTCCTGCCGCAGCAGTGCTGCCTCCTCGTCGAGGTCACACAACAGCAGCACCTTGAACGGGACTCCCTTGCCGTTGGGCCGGCCGAGCGGGCTGGCCCAGTAGTGGACGGTCTGAGAGAGGATCTGGAACAGGGTGTGCCGATCCCCGGCACCGCTCGACAGCAACCGGGGAGCGTTGTCGACGACGATCAGATAGCCGTCCGCAGGTAACCACTTCAGATCGCGGAGGCATTCGGACAACGCTGCCCAGTTCCAGCCGAAGTAGCTAGGAAAGAGCAGCGCGTCCGAGAATTCGTAGAAGGCATGGTCCGCATCGCTCATTCTCGTCGCGTCGAGACGGGCGACAACGAATCTGCCGGTTGCCGGAAGCACCGCTGTCAGTTCCACCACGGCGCTGCGCGAGCAGACCGCGAGCTGATCAGCGGAGCGGTGCCACCAGTCGTCTGTCATCCATCCCCGCCAGGGTCGACGTAGTCGGCGGGTACCCGCCCAGCTCGGCTCTGCCCACGATACGGTGCGATCCGTGCTGCCCGGTCCTGCCAGCTGTCGGCGCGTGATGACCCGACTCGCTCGTGCGCGATCCGTGCGCGTGGCGGCGGGGGCGACGGGCCCAGCACGCGGTCGCGCCGATGAGCGGTGCCCGGCGGCGCCTGACACCATGGCCCGGTGCGGCGATACCCGACTGTGCCACCGACCTTCGTACTGGCCGGCGCCGACGTGGCGCTTGTAGGTCTGTTCTCGGCGAAGGACAAGGAGTTCAGCACGAAGCTCGACGTCCTGGCGGCCTCCGTGCGGGCCCGTGGCGGGCGGGTGGTGAGCCGGCACGTCCAGCGGCGGGGTGTCTCGAGTGGCGGTGCGGCCAAGATGGCTCTGCCCTTCTCGCGGCGGACACTGCTCAGCCCGGGCAGGGCGCGCGAGATCGCGCAGGCGTGCCGGGCCGCCGCGGTCGGTGTTGCGGTGTTCGTGAACCCGCTCACGGAGCACCAACGAGCCGTCCTCGGCGACATGTTCGGGTGCTGCGTGATCAGCGGCGAGGACCTCTCCACCGCCGGCCGGTGAGCGCCCGCGTGTCGGCGACGACCATTTGCGTACGTCTATTGACAGGGGTGCCGCTTCGGACCGACGCTGAGAGAGCGCTCTCTTCACTTGTCCACCATCCCCGAGGAGGAGTTCGTGAAGTTCCGAAGAAGGCTGCTCGCCGCCGTGTCCGCGCTGGTCGCCGCCGCCCCGGTGACCGTCGCCGCGTCCCCCGCCCAGGCCGTCGGCCCGGCGCTGTTGCCCGTCACCGTCACCAACAGCACCGGCCGGGGCGAGGCCGTCCACCTGTACGTGATCGGTGTGCAGCTCTCCAGCGGCCGCCTCGGCTACGTCAACCAGGGCGGCACCTTCGTCCCGTGGTCGGGCGGGCAGCTCCCGCCGTCGCCCGCGCCGGACGCCTCGATCCCGGGCCCCGGCAACGGCGGCAGCACGACCATCCGGTTCCCGCGCGGGTTCTCCGGCCGCGTCTACTTCTCCTTCGGCGAGAAGCTCAAGTTCTTCCTCACCCCGGACGGCCTGGTCCAACCCGCGCCGTGGGCGGCCGGCGACGCCAACCGCGACATCCTGTTCGACTGGAGCGAGTTCACCTACAACGACGCCGGACTGTGGCTCAACAGCTCACAGGTCGACATGTTCGCGGTGCCGCACGCGGTCACGGTGACCGGTGCCAGCGGCGTCACCAAGCGCACCGGCGATGTCGTCGCGGGCGGCCGCAACGCGATCATCGAGGGCATCCGGTCCCAGCCGGGCTGGGCCAACACGGTCCACACCCGCTCCGACGGGACGGTGCTGCGGGTGCTCGCGCCCGGCAAGGCGGCCGGCGCCGGCCTGTTCAGCGCCACCTACCTCGACTCCTACATCGCGTCGGCGTGGAACGCGTACACGACCAGGACGCTGACCGTGGTGCCGTTCGCCGACCAGCCGAACACCCGCTACTTCGGGCGGACCTCGGGCAACGTCATGACCTTCACCAACGGCGCCGGCCAGGTGGTCGCCTCCTTCAACCGGCCCTCGTCGGCGAGCGTCTGGGGGTGCGACGGCGATTTGCCCGCACCCAACGACCCGGTCGTCGGCCCGATCTCCCGGACGCTCTGCGCCGCGCTGAACCGGGGCACGCTCGGCACCATCGACACCCAGCCCAGCACCAATGCCGCCGAGTTCTACCGCAACAACCCGACGAACCACTACGCCCGCGTCATCCACGCCAACATGGTCGACGGCAAGGCGTACGCCTTCGCCTTCGACGACGTCGGGGCGTTCGAGTCCCTGGTCCACGACGGCGACCCCCGCGCGGCCGGGCTCATCCTGAGCCCCTTCGGCGCGGGCGGTAGCGGACCGGGGAACCCCGGTGGCGCGGTGCCCGTGCTGAGCAACTGGAACAACAAGTGCATCGACGTGCCGAACGCGAACTTCGTCGACCGCGCGCAGTTGCAGATGTGGAACTGCAACGGCACCGACGCGCAGAAGTGGACGTTCACCGGCGACACCCTGCGCAGCCAGAACAACAAGTGCATGGACGTGGACGGCGGCGCCACCGGCAACGGCGCGGTCGTCCAGCTCTACACGTGCAACGGCACGGGCGCGCAACGGTTCACCCTGAACGCCGCCGGCGACCTGGTCAACCTCCAGGCCGGCAGGTGCGTCGACATCCGGGACTGGAACAGCGCCGACGGCGCGAAGCTCCAGCTCTGGGACTGCGCGGGCACCGCCAACCAGAAGTGGCGCAAGGGCTGATCCCGTTTCGGGGGGGGGGGGGGGGGGG
>NZ_JBPQTK010000066.1:0-31866 GCF_051386315.1 Micromonospora sp. URMC 107 | reverse complement strand
GGGGTGCGGGGGGCGGGAGGTGGCGTGCAGGCGGAGGGCGCCGGCCGCGGTGGCGCCCGCGCCGGCGACGAGGATCAGGGCGACCAGGATCCGGGCCGTCGACGCCGGCCAGGGCACGGGGGCGACGGCGCGGGCGAAGACGGCGGCGTTCGCCACCCCCGCGAAGAGCGCCAGGCAGGCCCCGGCCAGCGCCAGCGCGAAGTCGGCGGCCGGCCGGCGGGCCAGCGCGAAGGCCCCCGCCGCGACGGCGCCGAGCCCGGTCAGCAGCGCCCAGACCTGCCCGCCCAGCAGGCCGGTCAGCACCCCGCCGACGCCCCGTGCGCCGGCGTCCAGCTCCCGGCCCACGGTGAACACCACCGCGGCCACCCCGCCGAGGACCAGCAGCGCGCCGAGCCCGGCCAGCGCCCGCGCGCCCGGCTCGGACCGGGCCGGCAACAGCCCGAGCGCCCCCACGGCCAGCAGCCCGACCGTGGCGACCACCCACCAGACGTACGCGTCCGGCGGCGGCACCCAGTCGAGGGTGCCGCGGATCTCTCCCGCCTCGGTGCCGGCGCGCAGCGGCACCGTCCAGTCCCGCACCCGGTGCTCCCGGTCGGGGGCGGCACGCACCTGTGGTGGCGGCGCCGACTCCCGCCAGAGCGCCCGCTGGTCGTGCCAGCGCACGGTGGAGGAGCCGTCGACCCGCCGCCACTGCGGTGCGGCGGCCGGGTTCGCCTCGGCCGGCAGCCGCGTGTCCCCGGCGATGGTCCGGTTCAGGTACGTCGCGGGGGAGCGGACGTTCTCGTACACCCCGTCGGGGCCGACCCGCAGGTAGGGCTCGCCGGAGTAGCCGAGCACCTCGACGGCGCGGTCGCCGGTGTTGGTCAGCTCCAGCCGCGCGCCCGCCTCGACCACCCGTACGGTCAGTCCGGGGCGGGCCGGGGCGACGGCGCTCACCTCGGTGCGGTAGTCGGTGCCGTCGGGGGCGTCGGCACCGTGCGCGGCGGCGGGCGCGGCGAACGCGGCCGTCGCGGTCAGCGCGCCGGCGAGCACCACGCCGGCGCGGGTCACCAGGTCGCGGATCACCTGCCGGCCGCCTCCACCGCCGCCTTGATCCCCTCGGGGCTGCGGTCGGCGATCTCCTCGCCGTCGACCAGGATCGTCGGGGTGCCGGTGATGTCGGCCTTGCTGGCCTCCTCCGTCACGTGTTCGGTCCACGGCTTGAAGGTGCCCTCCCGCAGGCAGGAGGCGAAGCCGTCCCGGTCGATGCCGGTGCCCGCCGCGATGTCGGTCAGTTCCTCGTCGCTGAGCCCCGCGCCGCCCTCCGGCGGCTGCCGGTCGAACAGCGCCTTGGCGTACTCCCGGTACCGGCCGCCCTCCGCCGCGCAGCCGGAGGCGGCCGACGACCGGGTCGAGTACTGGGTGCTGGAGAAGCGGTTCAGGTACGCCACCGGGTGGTAGACGACCCGCACCTTGCCCTCGCTGATGAGCTGGTCGAGGGTCGGGCCGCTGGCCTGCTCGAACTGCTTGCAGGCCGGGCAGAGGAAGTCCTCGTAGATGTCGACGGTGACCGGGCCCGAGCCGGCGACGATCCCGGTGCCGGCCTCGTTCGAGCCGGTCGGCGGGGTGAAGTCGTCGGAGCGCTGGCTGGAGTAGACGCTCCAGCCGATGAGGCCGGCGACGACCAGGACGGCCACGGCGGCCACGGAGACCCAGAGCGTCCGCTTGCGCCGCCGCTCCCGGGCCAGCTGCTCGCGGACCACCCGGGCGGCGCCCTTCTGCCCCTTGCGACTACTCATCCTCGTCCTCCACGGATGCGTCCCCCGCCAGCCAGCCGTCCACCGAGACGGGGGTGCGGGGCCAGATCAGCAGGAACCCGGCCAGGGCCAGGAATCCCAGGTCCCGGAGGATTTCCGGGAGGTAGCTCGGGCTCTGGCCCTCGGCGAGCTCCCCGCCGGCGCCGAAGCAGCCGCAGTCGATGGCGAGGCCCCGGCTCCAGGCCGAGACGATGCCGACGACGAAGACCACCAGCAGCGCCGCGGAGACCCCGGCGGAGAGCCGGGTGGCCAGCCCGAGCAGCAGCAGTACGCCCAGCGCCAGCTCGACGAAGGGCAGCGCCGCGCCGATCACCGTGGCGAGGTCGTACGGCATGACCTGGTAGGCGTTCACGGCGCGGCCGGAGGCGGCCAGGTCACCGACCTTGCTGCCGCCGGCGAACAGCCACACGGCGGCCAGGCCCAGCCGGGCGGCGACACCGAGCCAGGGACGGACGGCGGGCCAGCGGGCGACCCGGGTGTGCGGTGCGGTCACGATCATTGGTCGTCCCGTCCCCGGCGGAAGTTCCCGGTCATCCGGCGAGGGCGTCGCCGACCGCCTCGACGAGGTCCTTGCGGGCCCGGGCCACCCGGGAGCGGATGGTGCCCACCGGCACCCCCTCCACGGCGGCGGCCTCGGCGTACGACAGGCCGAGCAGTTGGGTGAGCACGAACGCCGCGCGTCGCTCCGCCGGCAGCCGGCGGACCAGGTCGGCGGCGCCGAACTGACCGGCGGGGTCCGGGTGCGACCGGTCGGTCCAGGCGTCGGCGGCGAGCCGCTCGCCGAGCCGGCGGCGACGCACGACCGTGCGCAGGTGGTCGGCGCAGGCCCGGCGGGCGATGCCCAGCAGCCAGGTGCGCGCGCTGGAGCGGCCCTCGAACGCCGGCAGCGACCGGAACGCCCGCAGGTAGGTCTCCTGCGTCAGGTCGTCCGCGCTGTCCGGATCGATCAGCGCGGCGGTGAAGCGCCACACCTCGGCCTGGGTCAGCCGGACGAACGCGGCCTGGGCGACGGGGTCCCCGTCGCGGGCGGCCAGCGCCCACTCGGTCGCCGACTCCCGCGCAGCGGCGCCCGCGTCACCGGTCGGGCTGGCGGCGGAGGTCTCGCGCGGGGCGGGGATCACGACAGTCCAGGTTACGCGGCGGGGCCGGGCCCGGGAGGGTCCTTCGGCCCTTCCATGGCCTGCGCCACCTCGGGAACTATTCCGCCGCGCCGCACGACTACCCCCACATGACATGCGACGACGTACGCGCGGCGCTGTCGGCGCGGCTGGACGGCGAGGACCCGCTGGCGGCGCCGGCGGTGCTGGACGCGCACGCGGAGAGCTGCCCCGGCTGCCGTGCCTGGCTGGCCCGGGCCGAGCAGGTGACCCGGCTGGTGCGGGTGCAGGCGGTGGCGGTGCCCGACCTGACCGCGTCGGTGCTGGCGGCGGTCGCCGCCGATCCGCTGGCGCCCGGGCGCACACGGGCGGCGGCCCGGGCGGCCCGCCGCCAGGTGCTGCGGGTGGCGGTCGCGGTGGCCGCGGTCGCCCAGCTGTCGATCGCCCTGCCGATGCTGCTCGCCGGGCTGGGCGTGACCGTCGACCCACACACCAGCCGCGAGATGGCCTCCTTCGACGTGGCGCTGGCCGTCGGCTTCGCGCTGGCCGCGTGGCGGCCCGAGCGGGCCCGCGCGTTCGTGCCGGTCGCGCTGGTGCTGGCGGTCTGCCTGGCCGGCACCAGCGCGGTGGACATCGCCAACTCGACGACCGCCCTGGTGCACGAGGTCGGCCACCTGGCCGCCGTGGTGCAGGCGGGGCTGCTGTGGGCGCTGGGACGGGTCAGCGACGAGCCGGGCCGCCGGCCGTCGTCCGCACTCCTGGCCCGCCATGGCTGACGTCGCGCCGTCCGGGCCGGGCGCGCGGGTGCCGACAACGTCGGGCGTGGTCGGAGCCGCGCCGGGCGCGCGGGTGCCGACGGCGTCGGCCGGGGCGGGGCTCGCGCCGGGCGCGCGGGTTCCGGCGGTCCCGGGCATGGTCGGAGTCGCGCCGGACCCGTCGGATTCGAGAGCATTGCCGGCATGAGTGCCGCCAACCGCCGCTGGACCGCCCGGCTGATCGCCACCGCCGGCCTGCTGGTCACCGTCGTCGCCCTGCTGACCGCGCCCGCCGGCCCCGCCAGCGCGCACGCGGTGCTGGTGAGCAGCAGCCCGATCGCCTCGGCGGTGGTGTCGAACGGGCCGGCGGAGGTCGTGCTGACGTTCAGCGAGTCCGTGCGCAAGGTGCCCGGCAAGATCCGGGTGATCGCGCCGGACGGCTCCCGCGCGGACCGCGGCGAACCGACCTTCGAGGGCACCGTGGTCACCGTCCCGGTCGATCCGGCCGGCGCGCGCGGCACCTACCTGGTGAGTTACCGGGTGATCTCCACCGACAGCCATCCCGTCTCGGGTGCGTTCACCTACTCCGTCGGCGCGCCCTCGACGCCCCCGGTCGACAGCGGGGACGACAGCCGGGCCGACCCGTTCGTCGGCAACGCGGTCAAGGTCGCCAAGTACGCCGGCTACGCCGGCCTGCTGCTGCTCGTCGGCCCGGCGCTGGTGCTCGCCGCGCTCTGGCCCCGGCGGCTGCCCCGGCGGGGCCCGGCCCGGCTGGCCTGGACGGGGCTCGGCCTGCTGGCGGTCTCCACGGTGGCGAACCTGCTGCTCCAGGTGCCCTACACCGCCGGCGGCGACGTGTTCGACGTGACCGGCGAGGGGCTGAGCGACGTGCTCGGCAGCTCCTTCGGCGCCGCGCACCTGATCCGGCTGGGTCTGCTGGCCGCGGCGGCGTTCCTGCTCCGGCCCCTGATGGCGGGGCCGGTCGAGCGGAGCGACCTGGTCATCCTGGGCGTGCTCGGGGCGGCGGCGCTGGTGACCTGGCCGCTGGCCGGGCACCCGGCGGCCTCGCCCGCCCCGGCGGTCTCCGTGGTCGTCGACACGGTCCACCTGGGCGGCATGGCGGTCTGGATGGGCGGGCTGGTGATGCTCGCCGCCTTCCTGCTGCCCCGGGCCGACGAGCGGGAGCTGGGCGCGATCCTGCCGATCTGGTCGCGCTGGGCGGCGCTGGCCGTCTCGGCGCTGCTGCTCGCCGGCACCGTCCAGGCGCTGATCGAGGTGGCCACCCCCCGCGCGCTGGTCGACACCACCTACGGGCGGCTGGTGCTGGGCAAGATCGGGCTCTTCGCGCTGGTGATCGCGGTGGCCGCGTACTCGCGGCAGCTGGTGCGCCGGCGCACCGCGGCCGGCCGGCCGACGTCGATGCGGCGGGCGGTCTGGGCGGAGCTGGCGATCACGGCGGTGGTCCTCGGCCTCTCCGCCGTCCTCGTGCAGACCACCCCGGCCCGCACCGCCGGCGCCGACGTGGCCGGCTCGACGGGCGGCTACTTCTCCACGACGCTCTCCAGCCCGAACTTCTCCCTCCAGGTCGAGCTGGACCCGGCCGAGCGGGGCAACAACACCGTGCACTTCTACGCGTACACCAAGGACAACCGGCCGCAGCCGGTGGTGGAGTGGCGGGCCACGGTCGCCCTGCCGACGGCGGGGATCGAACCCATCCAGGTCCCGCTGCTGCCGCTCACCGACAACCACGCCACCGGCGAGATCAACTTCCCGGCGGCGGGGGAGTGGCAGCTGCGCGTCACCGTCCGTACGTCGGACATCGACCAGGCCACGGTGACCGCCACCGTGCCGATCAGGTAACAGGAAGGCTCGCACCATGATCCGTCACCGGCGTACCGCAAGCGTCGCCGCCGCCCTGGCGCTCGGCGCCGTCGCCACCGCCGTCCTCGGCTTCGCGGCGCCCGCCTCGGCCCACGTCACGGTCAACCCGCAGGAGGCGACCCAGGGCGGCTACGGCCGGTTCGCCTTCCGGGTGCCGAACGAGAGCGACACGGCCTCCACCACGAAGCTCGAGGTGGTGCTGCCGGAGAACGCGCCCGTCGGCTCCGTCTCGACGATGCCGGTGCCCGGCTGGACGGTGGCGGTGGAGAAGCGCAAGGTGGACCCGCCGGTGGAGGTGCACGGCAGCCAGCTCAGCGAGGTCGTCTCCAAGCTGACCTGGACGGCCACCGGCAACGCGGCGGTCAAGCCCGGCCAGTTCCAGGAGTTCCCGGTCTCGATGGGGCCGCTGCCGCAGGTCGAGACGATGGTCTTCAAGACGTTGCAGACCTACTCCGACGGCAACGTGCAGCGGTGGATCGAGGAGCCGCTCCCCGGCGGCGAGGAGCCGGAGAGCCCCGCCCCGGTGCTCGCCCTCACGGCCGCCTCGCCGTCGACCGCCCCGACCGCCCCCACCGGTGCGGCCGCGCCGCAGGCCGACGACGATGACGACGACGAGAGCGACGGCGTGGCCACCGGGCTCGCGGTGGCCGGCCTGGTCGCCGGCGTGGGTGGTCTGCTGCTCGGCGGGCTCGCGTTCTCGCGTACGCGGCGGGCGCCGACGTCGCAGGTGTGACCCGTACCGCTCGCCGGCCCGTCGGAGCATCCGACGGGCCGGCTGCCTTTCCTGACCCGTGCCGTGGATATCCGCTGATCGGTCGCCCCGCGTCGGTAAGGTCGGCCGGGTATCCGGCTACGGAGGGGGACGAGACGAATGCGGTTCGTGCGGGTGCTCGCCGCCATGCTGCTGCTGACGGTCGGGATCACGGCGCTGCTCGCCGGCGGGGCGCTCGCGCTGCTCACCCGGCAGGCCGACCCGGGTGGGGCCTTCAGCGCCCGGTTCGAGACCGTGCAGACCCCGGGTCACGCGGTGGTCGTCCGGGACGTCGACGAGCTGCTGCGGGCCGAGGCGCCGTTCGCCCGCGCCGGGCAGGCCCGGCTCCGGCTGGACGCCCGCACGCCCGACGGCCCGGCCTTCGTCGGGCTGGCCCCCGCCGACGAGGTGCGGCGCTGGCTCGACCCGGTTCCGCACGCCGAGGTGCGTCGGGTGGCGCTGGCCCGGGGACCGCTGCCGGTCCGGTTGCAGCCCGCCGGTCCCGCGCCGTCCGCCGGTCCCGCGCCGTCATCGGCGCCGATCGGCCGGCCCTTCTGGGTACGCGAGGGGATCGGCGCGCTGGAGTGGACCCCGGCGGAGCTGGCCGACCGGCGGCTGAGTCTGGTGGTGATGCGTCCCGACGGGCGGGCCGACCTGAGCCTGGAGTTGCGCGCGGGCCTGCGCGCCGGCTGGACCGCCCCGGCGACCGCCGGGCTGCTGGCCGGCGGGGTGCTGGCGGTGGCGCTGGCCCTGCTCCTGCTGCGCCCGGTCCGCCCCCGCGAGGTGGTCTTCGTGGTCGAGCCGGACCAGGTGCCGGTGCTCGCCGGCCGCCTCGGGGTGACCTCGCTCAGCGGCCTCGGCGCGCAGCCGACCCGGGACAGCGACCGGTCCCGCGTCGCCGAGCGTCAGCTCGCCTCGGTCGGCGCCGCCCCCACGGGGGACCGGGCGGCGATCGGGCCGGTGCCCGCCCGCCGCCCCGCGACGCTCGCCGACCTCGCCGGAGACGACCCGGCGCTCCGGCCGCCGGAGGTGAGCCTGACCCTGGCCTGGCCGCCCGTCGCTCCCGAGGAGACGGCCGACCCGGTCGCCGCGGCGGACCGCCTCCGCCCCGCCGCTCCCGACGCCGGCCGGCAGCCGCCCGACGACTCGCGCTGACCCGCGCCCCCTCCCTGCCCCGCGCCAGCTGGCGGGCCGGGACGGCGGACGGCCCTCCGCGCTGCCGACGCGGAGGGCCGTCCTCACCGGGGGATCGGTGCTACCCGAGAGCCGTCTGAGGTAGTTGCGACCAGATTAGCGATGAACGAGGCTACTTGGGAAGAGTGTCCATTTGGCGGGGCTCGCCGCCCTCCCGCCGCACCGGCAGGATCACCAGCAGCAGGAGGCTCAGCAGCACGTACGTGTTGCGCACCAGGAACTCGCCCGGTGAGTCCGTACGCACCGGGGCGATCCCCCAGTCGTGGAAGGTCACCACCCCGTACACGATGAGGGCGGAGGTGCCGACGGCGAGCGCCACCAGCCGACGTCGCCGCCGGGCGCCCTCGCCGCTCGCGGGGTCGGCGCGTAGCGCCGCGTCCGCCAGCACGACCACCGCCGGGATGAACCAGTAGATGTGGTGGGTCCAGGTGATGGGGCTCACCAGCGCGCCGACCAGCCCGGTCAGGGCGAGGCCGGTGAGCGGGTCCCCGGCGCGGGCGGCCCGCGCGGCGCGCCACAGCCCGTACCCGGCGACGACCGC
Source organism: Micromonospora sp. URMC 107 (assembly GCF_051386315.1). Lineage (NCBI taxonomy): Bacteria > Bacillati > Actinomycetota > Actinomycetes > Micromonosporales > Micromonosporaceae > Micromonospora > Micromonospora sp. URMC 107. Next base: position 23,851 of record NZ_JBPQTK010000066.1, on the reverse strand, counting down.
CACCAGCAGCAGCCAGATCGCCTGGTTCGGCTTCTCCGGCGCGGTGATGCGGCTGAGCAGGCCGAACAGCGACTGGTTGCCGGTGTAGTCGGTGCGGCCGACCCGGTCGGTCGCCCACAGCTCGTGGGTCCAGAACCGCCACGAGTCGCGTGGCGCGACCGCCGCGGCGAGCAGGGTCGCGGCGGCGGCCGTCACGCTCGCCACCGCCGCCGCCCGCCACCGGCGGGTGACCAGCAGGTAGACGATGAAGATGCCCGGGAAGAGCTTGAGCGCCGTCGCCAGCCCGACGCCCACGCCGGCCCACCGGCTCGCCCGGGGTACGGCGAAGAGCAGGTCCGCCAGGATCAGCACGACCAGCAGCATGTTGATCTGACCGAAGGTGATCGTCTCGCGGGTGCTCTCGACGGCCAGCACCAGCAGGACCGCCACGGTGAGGGTGAACACACCCGGCAGGCGGTGCCGGGCGATCACCGGTGCGAGGAGCCAGCGGGTGGTGACCACGATCGCCAGGCCCGTCAGCACCGTGAAGATCGCCACGGTGACGCCCAGCGGCAGCAGCGCGAACGGCCGCAGCAGCAGCGCGCTGAACGGCGGGTAGGTGAAGTAGAGCTCGCCCTGCACCCGGTCGGGCTGCACGTAGTCGTAGAGCGGGTTCCCGGCCGCCCACCAGTCCATCGCCCGCATGTAGATCTTCAGGTCGAAGAAGTCGTGCACCAGGCCGGGCAGGTAGAGCGCCGGCAGCACGGCGGCCAGCGCCAGCAGGGCGACGAGCCGACGGACCGTACGGCCGCCCGGATCGTCGTCGGTGACGGCGGGCGGTGCGGCGGGTTCGGCTGGCACGGGGGAAACCCTAGCGGTCACCTCGCGCGCCGGTGCGCGGGCGCGCGGCCGGGTGGGCTGCGCGTAGGCTGTCCCGGTGGCTGATCTTCTCGTCTGGATCGACTGTGAGATGACCGGGTTGGACCTCGGCAGGGACAAGCTGATCGAGGTCGCCGCGCTCGTCACCGATCCCGACCTCAACGTGCTCGGGGACGGCGTCGACGTGGTGATCCACGCCGACGAGGCGGCGCTGGCCGGGATGCCGGAGATCGTGGCGACGATGCACGCCAAGTCGGGGCTGACCGAGGAGGTCCGGCGCTCGACGGTGACCCTCGCCGAGGCCGAGGAGATGGTCCTGGACTACGTGGCCAGCCACGTGAAGGACCCGCGCACCGCCCCGCTGTGCGGCAACTCGATCGCCACCGACCGGGGCTTCATCACCCGGGACATGCCCCGCCTCGACGCGCACCTGCACTACCGGATGATCGACGTCTCGTCGATCAAGGAGCTGTGCCGCCGCTGGTATCCCCGGGTGTACTTCGGCCAGCCCCAGAAGGGGCTCGCGCACCGGGCCCTGGCCGACATCCGGGAGAGCATCCGGGAGCTGGAGTACTACCGGCGGACCGTCTTCGTGCCCCTGCCCGGGCCGGACGTGGAGACCGCCAAGGCGATCGCCGCCGAGCTCTGAGCCGGCCCGGCGGAACCCGCTGGACGGAGCGGGCGGGGGTGGGGCTATTATTGGTCCGCACCCCGCCCGGGGCGATCGACCGGGCGCGGATCCATCGGGTGTGAACGGCATGGTGGCTGTAGCTCAGTTGGCAGAGCACCGGGTTGTGGTCCCGGTTGTCGTGGGTTCAATTCCCATCAGTCACCCGGTGACCGAAGGCCCCCTCCTCGCGGAGGGGGCCTTCGGCGTTGCGGGCTCAGCTGGTCGGGGTGACCGTGGGCTCGGGGGTCTCCTCCGGGGCGGCCTCGGCCGGCGGCTCGTACGGCAGGGCGCTGCCCTTGACGTACTGCTCCCAGCTCATGTTCCAGTCGGTCCAGCCGTTGCCGTTCTGGAGCTTCCGTTCGGTGCCCTTGACCGTGATCGGGTCGCCGACGCGGGTGTTGGCGAACAGCCAGGCGCCGTTGGCCATCGAGACGTTCACGCAGCCGTGCGAGACGTTCACCCGGCCCTGCTGCCCCTCCGACCAGGGCGCGGCGTGGATGAACTCGCCGCCCCAGGTCAGCCGCTGGGCGTAGTCGATCTTGGTGCGGTAGCCCTCCTCGGGGCCCAGCTCCTCGAAGGTGTCGAAGACCGTCTTGCGCAGCTTCTCGATGACCACCATGGTGCCGCTGGAGGACGGGGTGCTCTTCTTGCCGAGGCTGACCGGGATGGTCTTGATCACGGAGCCGTCCTTCGTGACGGTCATCCGCTTCGTCTTGTTGTCCACCGTCATGACCACCGCCGGACCGACCTTGATGCCGACGCTGAGGTCGGCCCGGCCGTACCAGCCGTCGCCCAGCGGCAGCCCGCCAGCCTGGACCCGGTAGGAGACCTCGCTGTTCGCCCGCCAGAACTCCTTCGGGCGGTAGCGGATCTCGGTCGGGCTGACCCAGTGCCAGATGCCCTCCTGCGCCGGAGAGGAGGTGACCGTCATCCGGCTCTGCACGTCGTCGCGGTAGTCCTCCGGGATGGCCCGGCTGAACTTGACGATCAGCGGCATGCCGACGCCGACGACCTGGTCGTCACCCAGGAAGCTGCTGATCCGGACCTGCTTGTCGGGCTTCGCCATGGTGGTGAAGGTGCTGGTCGCCGTGGCGGGCCGACCGTCGTCGCCGGTCGCGGTCACCGTCGCGGTGTACGTCTCGCCGTACTCCAGCGCGCCGGCGGGCAGCCAACTCTTCCCGTCGGCGGCCAGCTCGCCCTCGACGGCCGCACCGGCGGAGTCCTTCAGCTCGACGGTGGTCTCCTCGGCCTCCGTGGCGGTGAAGGTGATGCCGGTCGACGCGGGCACGTCCTTCGCGTCGGCCTTGGGCTCGACGATGGTGGCCGCCGCCTTCGGCGGAGCGGGCTGGTCGTCGCCGTTCTGCCAGCCCGATGGCTTGCCCCCACCGCCGTCGGTGCAGGCGGAGGTCAGCGCGAGCGTCACGGCGAGCACCGCCGCCGCGAACCCGCGGCGTCGCCCGTCCCGCCGGTCGCCCCCGCGCCGGATCAGCTGGTCCTGGACAGCTCGCATGATTCCCTCACAGTCGTGGTCCCCGGTTGCCCATCGTCCCTCACTGACGCACCGGGACAGGTACCCGTTCCGCAAGGTGAACCGAAACACGCCGTACGAGATGTCCGGATGTTGATAGGGTCCGGGGCTTTTCCGAGGTCGGCTCGCCTTTCCCGGCGTGCGCCGCTCGCGACCGGGCCCGGGAGCGCGGAGGAAAGGGCCCGCGCCGGCATCGGTACGGGCGGTGCCGCGGCCGGGCCCGAATGAGGACGGGGACCGGCCCGCGGGCGCGGGCCGGTCCCCGGATCGTCGGTGAGGGCTGCCCTAGAAGGCGGACCCCTCGCCGGCCTCGGGCACCGGCACGGCGCTGCCCTTGACGAACTCGGACCAGCTCAGGCTCCACGCCGTCCAGCCGTTGCCCGGCGCCAGCCTGCGCTCGGTGCCCGTGATGGTGATCGGGTCGCCCACCTTGGTCTTCCCGAACAACCAGCGGGCGTTCGCCATGGAGACGTTGACGCAGCCGTGCGAGACGTTCACCCGGCCCTGCTGCCCCTCCGACCAGGGCGCCGCGTGGATGTACTCGCCACCCCAGGTGAGCCGCTGGGCGAAGTCGATGTCCGTGACGTAGCGGTTCGCCGGGTCCGGATCGTCGCGCGTGTCGAAGACCGTGGACTCCATCTTCTCCATCACGACCATCGTGCCGCTGGAGGAGGGGGTCTTCTTCTTCCCCAGGCTCACCGGCAGGGTGCGGACCACCTGGCCGTCCTCGTACACCGTCATCTTCTTGGTGGCGTTGTCCACCTTCATCTCGAAGGCCCGGCCGATCTTGGCGGTCGCCGTACGGTCGACGTTGCCGTAGCGGCCGTTGCTCAGCGGGATGCCGGCCAGCGCGATCCGGACGGTGAGCGTGGTGCCGGGCTTCCAGTACTCCGGCGCGCGGTAGTAGGCCTGGGTGCCGTTCTCCACCCAGTGCCAGGCGCCCGGCTGCGGCGGATCGGTCTGCACGAACATGCGCTTCTGCACCGCCGCCCGGTCCTTCTTCGGGATCCCCGGGTGGAACTCGGTGACCACCGGCATCGCGACGCCGTAGGTCTTGTCGTCGAAGAGGTAGAGACCGGAGCTGATCACCGACCTGGGCTTCGCCATCGTCGTGAAGGTGCTCGTGCCCTGGCTGGTCGCCCCGTCGGGGCCGGTGGCCGTGACCGTGGCCGTGTAACGGGTGCCGTACTTGAGCGGCTTCGACGGCACCCAGGACGAGCCGTCGGCGCGCAGCCGCCCCTCGACCTGGCCGCCGTTGGCGGCGGTCAGCGTGACGCTGGACACCTTCCCGCCACCGGGCAGCTCGGCGCTGATCTCGGAGCTGACCGGCCGGTTCCTCCCCCCGTCGGCCGGGCTCACCGTCAGCGGCGGACCGCTCGGCGCGGCCGGGGTGTCAGGCTCGCCCGTCGCGCCCGCCACACCCGTGGTGGCGGACGAGGCCGGCGCGGTGCCGCCGACGAACTCCGCCTTCTTCTTCTGCTCCGCGCCGCAGCCCGTCAGAGCCAGCGACGCCACCAGGCCGAGGGCGCCCACCATCGCCCCGGCCCGCGCGAACATGCCCATCCCCACCTCTGTTCTCGCGTACCTGGCGCACATCGTGCCGCATGGCCGCCGCAAGTCCGCCCCCTGTCGTCGTCCGCCCGGCGGGTTTGTTGCTGTATGCCCGTTAAGCTCGGCCGAAGGGGGGAGCCGGGGATCGGATTGGAACCCCCCTCGGGGGGCGTGCTAGTGTTCTCCCCGTTGCCAGCGAGCGCCGCTAGCTCAACTGGCAGAGCAGCGGACTCTTAATCCGCGGGTTCGGGGTTCGAGTCCCTGGCGGCGCACCAGCAATCATCTGGGCACTCACCCTCAGGGGTGGGTGCCCAGATGTCGTTGCGGGGCAGACGACAGCAACTGCGACATCTGGCCGACGGGCAGCGCCGTCCGCGATCTGGCGGCTCTTTTCGGCGACGCCGAGTGGCGCTGCCGGGAGCGGCGCACTTCCCTGGATGGACGATCCGGGCACCGTGCGACGCTTCCTCGTGCGCCGCCGAAGGGCCCGCTTCGCCGTGCGCCGCGCTGCCATAATCGGGCCGTGTCTATCCCGAGACGGCGTCGCTCGTCCCATCCCGCCATCGTCGGTGCGGTCATCGCCGCCGTGGCCACGGTGGTCGCGGCGGCCATTCCCGTTGTGCTGGAGCTGACCCGCGACGCCGGCGGCAGCGGTGCCGCGTCGCCGGTCCAGGGCACCCCGTCCGCCGGGCAGCCCCAGCCCACCACGCCCGTGGCGGCCACCGGGACGGGTCCCTCCCCGACACCCGCCTCGCCCGCGGTCACCGCTTCGCAATCGCCCCAGGCCGACGTCCTCCCGCTGGTCGAGGTGCCGCAGGCCGACGACCTCGAGGGCTGGGAGCAGGAGCCGCTGATCGTGGCCGGGAAGCGGCACGACTCGGTGCTGACGGCGTCGCCGTGCTGGTTGAACGACCACTACACGGTCACGTTCGTGGTGAGCCGGCAGTTCCGGGTCCTGGAGGCGGCCGTGGGCATCGCCGACGACTCCCCGGGCGGCGGGGCCCTCCGGTTCACCGTGCTCTCCGACCGCAAGGAGGTCTACACCACCACGGTCGGCCTCGGGAAGGTCCGCCCGGTCAAGGTGGACATCAGCGCCGCCACCCAGGTGTCCCTCCGGGTCAGCACCACCAACGTCAACCAGTGCCACGGTGACAGCATCGGCGCCTGGATCGCCCCGCGGGTGCGTCGGTGAACGCGGGCCCCGCCGTGGGGTAGGGACCGTTCGTGGACTTCCGGGACTGGTGGCACGTGTTGTCGGGCGTCATCGGGCCGGCCCTGGCCGGCTACGGTGTCCGCCTGCTGCTGATCCGTCGCATGCCGGGCTTCGCGCGGCGGCGGTGGAGACGACCCGTCGACGCCGGGATGTGGTTCCTCTGTGGCGGAATCTTCTTCGTGTCGCTGGCGGTGGGCTATCTCGGCCGGCTCGCGGGCGTGTTCGGTCCCCCGGTGCTCTGGTCGCTGGCGGCCCTCGCGCTGGCGTCGATGGCGCTCGGCCTCGTCAGGTATCGACCCCGCCCTGAACGGCCGCGGCACCGCCCCGACGGTGACCCGGGCCGGTCGCGTCCGGGCCGCGGCCGCTCCTGACGACCACCGCGCCCAGGCGGGCGCGCGGGTGGCGGGCGCGAACTGTGCGGCACGCCCGGGGGACGGGCGGGCCGGCGCCGAGGCGTACGGCCCGCGCATCCCCGGCGTGCCGGTGGGTCCGACCCGGTGGTCGGCGGGCGGGCCCCCGCCGAGCACCGGGTCGGGGTCAGTGGGCCGGCCGGGGGGTGAGGACGAAGGCCACGACGGCGGCGGCGAGGGCGATGACGGCGCCGGTGGTGAAGCCGCGGGAGAAGCCGGCGGTGCTGGTGCCCGCGATGCTGGCCGCGGCCATGCTCGACACGACGGCAGCGCCCAGCGAGGCACCGAACTCGTGGAAGGTGCTGACGATGCCGGACGCGAGACCGGCCTCGTGCGGCGCGACCTGACCGAGCGCGACGGCGGAGGCCACGACGAAGAGGACGCCCGTCCCGGCGGCGGCGACGCTCACCCCGACCACGAGGGCCAGGGTCCCGTCGACGAGGGCGGGGACCGCCATGCCGGCCGCCGCGACGAGCAGGCCCAAAACGCCGAGGGTGCGCGCCCCGATCCGGCCGATGGCGCGGCCGGCGGCGTTCGCGCCGAGCATCGTCGTGATCGCCACGGGCAGGAAGAGCAGCCCGGTGCGCAGGGCGCCGTAGCCCTGGTGGTTCTGCAGGTAGAACGTGCCCAGGAAGAAGACGGTGATCATGAGCGCGGTCGCGACGAGGATCAGCAGCGCCCCGGTCGCCACCGGCCGGCGGAGCAGGAGCCGTACGTCCATCAGCGGGCTCGCGGCGAGGCGCTGGCGGACGACGAACGCGGCGTAGAGGAGCACGGCGGCCACCAGCAGCAGCAGGATCGTCGGGCTGCCCCAGCCGACGTCGCCGGCCCGGATCAGGGCGTAGATCAGCGATCCGGTGGCCGCCGTCACCAGCACCGCGCCGGGCACGTCGAGCCGGGCCGTCGCGCCGGTGGGCGCCTGGGGCGGAAGCTGCATCCGCAGGGCCAGCAGCAGGATGATCCCGACGGGCACGTTGACGAAGAACACCCAGGGCCAGCCCGGCCCGGCGGTCAGCAGGCCGCCGAGGAGGACGCCCAGCGCGGCGCCGCCGCCGCCGAGCGCCGACCAGATGCCGAGCGCCTTGTTGCGCTCGTCGCCGTCGAAGATCGTGACGATCAGGGACAGGGCCGCGGGGGAGAGGATCGCCGCCGCGAGGCCCTGGCCGACGCGACCGGCGAGCAGCATGGGACCGCCGGTCGCCAGCCCCGCCGTCAGGGACGCGGCGCTGAACAGCAGGAGCCCGGCGAGGACGAGGCGGCGGGCGCCGAACAGGTCCGCGGCGCGCCCGCCGAGCAGCAGCAGGCCGCCGAAGGTGAGGGTGTAGCCACTCACCACCCACGTCAGGGCTTCCCGCTCCATCCCCAGGTCCGCCCCCATGTGCGGCAGGGCGATCGCGACGACGGTGACGTCCAGGATCAGCATCAGCTGGGCGATGCCGACGAGGCCCAGGATCCGCCAGCGCTGCGGGTGTGGGCTCGCGGGCGCGGTGGTTTCGGTTGCGGTCACAGGTTCCGCCATGGCTGCCAGGCTCCTCCGCCAAGTTGAACGGTAGTGTTCAAGTTACGGAGACACGTTAACTCATGCACGCCTGTTCGACTTAGGGGAAGTTCCATGACTCGCCCACTCGCCAAGCCGACCCGTCGAGCCGACGCCCAGCACAACGTGGAGAGGATCCTGGAGGCGGCGGTGAGCTGCCTGAGTCGTGACCCCGACGCCAGCGTCAGCGAGATCGCGCAGGCGGCGAGGGTGGGCCGGGTGACCCTCTACGGTCACTTTCCCTCCCGCGACGCCCTGGTCGAGGCCGCGCTGACCCGGGTGCTGGCCGAGGGGGAGGAACTGCTGGCGGGCCTCGACCTGACCGGCGACCCGCGGGACGCGCTGCGCGTCCTGATCCGGTCGAGCTGGCTGCTGATCGCCCAGTCGAGCGCCGTCCTGGAGGCGGCGCAGGCGTCGCTGCCGCCCGAACGCGTGCACGAGCTGCACGCCGAGCCGGCGCGGCGCGTCGACCAGTTGATCCGCCGGGGCCAGGACGAAGGGGTGTTCCGGGCCGACCTCCCGGCCAGCTGGCTGACCAGCGTCCTGCACCACATCATGAAGGGCGCCGCCGTCGACGTGGCCAGCGGGCAGGTGGACCGGGCGGACGCCCCGCGCCTGATCTCCGAGACGGTCCTCGCCGCCTACCGGGTCGACGGATAGCGGACACGCCGCCGGGTGGCGACCGGGACGTGGATCGCCTGGCCCGCCTGCGGTCCGAGACCCCGACGCCGCTTCAGAGCGCGGGGGAGGGGCGCTGGCGCCACCGGCGGCACCCGTCGTATCGTCGCGGTCCGACGGGTCGGGCCGGACGGACGCCCCCTTGAGGGCGCCCCGGCATCGCGACCCGGCTGCAGAGGGCGCGGTGCTCCGACGCGCCGTGGTCCAGCTCCTCAGGTGAAGGGTGTGCCGGTGACTCAGGAAGACGACGTCGCGTTCCGGGTGGTCGTGAACGACGAGGAGCAGTACTCGATCTGGCCGGTGGACCGTGAGACGCCGGCGGGCTGGCGCGACGCCGGCCGGACGGGGACCAGGCAGGAGTGCCTGGACCACATCGAGCGGACGTGGACGGACATGCGACCGCTCAGCCTCCGCCGGGCGCTCGCCGCGGAGGGCGGGGCGGCCACGGAAGCCGCCCGCTAGGCCCGGGCTCCGCCGAGGGCGGTGGCGCCGCAGGCGTACGGCTGCCGGAGCGTGCCCCGACCGCGTGGCGTGGGTCGGCGACGGACCGTGCGCACGACGGCGCGGGCCCGCCGCCCCCGGCGGGCCCGGCGCAGGGCGTCGGCGCTGGTGCTCCACCGGAACCCCACCGGATTGCGAGGACGCGGCTCGATACTGCGGAGATGCGTGGGAAGGAGTGCGCGATGTCCGAAGTCGAGTCCGTAACGGTACTGCTCGCGGCACCGCGTGCGTTCTGCGCCGGTGTCGAGCGTGCCATCGAGATCGTCGAGCGTGCGCTCGCCAGCCGGGGCAGCCCGGTGTACGTCCGCAAACAGATCGTCCACAACGCACACGTCGTCGCCGACCTGGAGTCGCGCGGCGCCGTCTTCGTCGAGGAACTCGACGAGGTGCCCGAGGGCGCGACGGTGGTGTTCTCGGCGCACGGGGTGTCGCCCGGGGTGCGCGCCGAGGCCGACCGGCTCGGCCTGGAGGTGTTCGACGCGACGTGCCCGCTGGTGGCGAAGGTGCACACGGAGGCGCGCCGGTACGCCGACCGTGGGGACACCGTCCTCCTCGTCGGGCACGCGGGGCACGAGGAGACCGAGGGCACCCTCGGCGAGGCGCCGGACCGGATGCTCCTCGTGCAGTCGCTCCAGGACGCGCACACGGTCGAGGTGCCCGACCCGGACCGGGTGTCCTACCTGACCCAGACCACGCTCGCCGTGGACGAGACCGCCGAGGTGCTCGACGTGCTGCGCCGACGCTTCCCGGCGCTGCGCGGGCCGTCCTCGGCCGACATCTGCTACGCCTCGACCAACCGGCAGGCGGCGCTGCGTACGGTCGCCGAGGAGTCCGACCTCGTGCTCGTGGTCGGCTCGACCAACTCGGCGAACACGCAACGGCTCGTCGAGCTGGCCCGCCGCGCGGGCCGGCCCGCCCACCTCATCGAGGACGCGGCGGACATCCTGCCGGAGTGGCTGGCGGGTGTCACCACGGTCGGGGTCACCGCGGGCGCGTCCGCCCCGCCGAGACTGGTCACGGGGGTGGTCGAGGCGCTGCGGGCGCGCGGTCCGGTGACCGTGGTGGAGCGCGAGGTCGCCCGCGAGACGATCGAGTTCACCGTGCCGGGCGCGGTGCGCTCCCTCTGACACCCCGCCGCCGCGCCGCCGCCCGCCGGACCGCGCGTGCGGGGCGGTCCGGCGGGCGCTCGGGTCCGGCTACGCCGAAGCCTGGTACGTCGACTGCATCTTGTGCGAGAACCACTCGCCGACGGTCACCCGTTCGAGCCCGGCCTCGGCGCTCTCCTGCGCCAACGGGCGCATGGGCTCGATCGTGGTGTCGTGGTTGGGCAGGTAGAAGAAGGGGATGGAGACGCGTGAGGGCGCGTCCGTCCCCTCCGGGTTGACCACCCGGTGCACGGTCGACGCCCACCGGCCGCCGGTCCAGAACGCCATCAGGTCGCCGATGTTCACCACGAAGCTGCCCGGGATGGCGGGCACGTCCAGCCAGTCGTCGTCGTCGCGTCGCACCTGGAGCCCGCCCACCTCGTCCTCCACGTAGAGCACCGTCAGGCTGCCCCAGTCGGTGTGCATCTCCCGCCGCAGCACGCCGTCGTCGGGTGCCGGGTAGTAGTAGTTGGCGATGATCAACGACACGTGCTCGTCGAACTTGCTGTCGAAGAAGTCCTCCGGCAGCCCGAGCGCGAGCGCGAAGAGCCGCATGATGTCCGCCGACAGCTCGGTCATGGCGGCGATGTACTCGTGCCAGACCGCCTTGAAGTCGTCGTCCGGCCAGATGTTCGCCGCCTTCCAGGTGGCCGGGTGCGTGCCGAGCCTCGCGCGCTCCTCGTCGCTCAGGTCGCCCGTCACGTGCGCGGCGAACGCCTCGTACGGGCCGCCCGGGCGGCGCAGCCCCGACACTCCGGAGCCGCGGTTCGCGCTCCGGTCCTTCTCCTCCTCCGGCAGGGTGAAGAAGGCCTTCGTGGTGGTGTACATACGGTTCACCAGCTCCCGGGGCACGCCGTGCCCCACGACTGTGAAGAACCCCGAACCCTCGCACGCCTTGCCGATGGCTGCCGCGATGGCCGCGCGCCCCTCGGCGGTGGTGCGGCCCGACAGGTCGATCGCCGGTACGAAATCCTGGACCACAACGGGTTCCACAACTGCCCGCCTCTCTCGCGACGTCATTACATTGATCGAAGCAATCCCGGGTCACCCGTCGGGAAGCCGCTGCGGTCCCGCTTCCCCCACGTGCGGGTAATTGCTCGGCGTACCTGGTGGTAAGGCAATGTTGAGGCTGCGAGACATTTACGTGCACGATTGTGTCGTGGCGTACGAGGACGAGCACTTGTCGCAGGTGGTCGGGACGCTCGCCGAGGCGGGCCGCCCGCTGTCCGGGGAGGCCGTGGGTCGGCTCGTCGCCGACCCGCCGAGCGTCATGGTGGGGCCGGCCGTGCCCGCGCCCGTCACCGCCGCGGAGGGGAACGCCCCGCTGCTGGCCGCGCTGCTCGAGGGGGTCCGTGTCGAGGGCGTCACCGACGGGCCCGGGCGGGCGCGGACGCCGAAGCGGGTCCAGGAGGCGGTCCGGGCCATGCTGCGCGGCGCGCCGGCCGGCTCCTGGCAGCTGTTGCGGGTGGCCGCCGTGCTCGGCCGGTCCTGTCAGCTGGCGGAGTTGGCGGCGATGACCGGGCGGAACACCGCCCAGATGCTGCCGGACCTGGACGCGCTGCTCGACGCCGGCCTGCTCGACTGGGCGGGCGACGACCTCGCCTTCCGGCACGAGCTGGTGTGGTGGGCCGTGCTCGACGCCCTTCCGCCCGCCGTGCGGCAGGCGCTCCGCGCCGACCGCGACCGTCTGCGCCGGCGCCGGGCCGTGACCGGTGCGTCGCGCGCCGCCGACCCCGCGGCGGAGCCCGCGAGCCCCGCCGACCTGCGACGGCGGGCCGGGCTGCGCTCCGCGCCCGCCGCCCGGGAACACCGCCCGGACGCCGGCGGCGCGTGGGAGTCGTTCAGCGGCGTCGAGCGGGCCATCGCGCGACTCGTCGCCGAGGGCATGACCAACCGGCAGATCGCGACCCGGGTGCGGCTGTCGCCGCACACCGTCAACTACCACCTGCGCGCCCTGTTCCGCCGGCTGGGCATCTCCTCGCGGGCGGAACTCGTCCGGCACGTGCCGGTCTCCTCCGCGGCGTAGGGGCGGCCCGGGCGGCCCGGGCATTCCGGGCAACACCGCGACATCACGTTTTTCGGTGCCGTTCACGCTGAATTCGACGAGGGGTCGGCCGTGTCGAAAGGACTACCCTGATGAGTAGTGCCAATTCGGGTGCGTGCTCATTCTGGTAGTCGGGGGAACCGCCGTCAGGCAGTAATGTCGCCCGTATCGAATTTCGTTGGGTCAGCGGCAGGTAAATCCACGGGTACGACCGTGCTCACACCCGAGGGAAAACATGAACAACCGTACGCAACCGCGTGTCCACGAACTCATCGCCGTCCGCGCGGCGGCGCAGCCCGACCGGACCGCAATCGTGCAGGGCGACGCGCGCATCAGCTACGCGGAGCTGGAGCGCCGGGCCAACGGCCTGGCCCGCCACCTCGTCGACCGGGGCGTCGGCGCGGACTGCGTGGTCATGGTCCACCTGGAACGTTCCATCGACGCCGTCGTCGGCCTGCTCGCCACCTGGAAGGCCGGCGCGGCCTACCTGCCCGTGGATCCGGGGCTGCCGGACGGCCGCGTCGAGGCGTTCGTGAAGGAGACCGACTGCACCGCCGTCATCACCCACGAGCGTGACGTGGCGCGCTTCGCCGACCTGCCGGTCACGGCGCTCACCGCGAGCGTCGCGGACGGCGTCGCGACCGCCCCCGCCGTGACGGTGGGCGGCGGGGACGCCGCCTACATCATCTACACGTCGGGCTCCACGGGTACGCCGAAGGGCGTGGTGGTGAACCACGACTCGCTGAGCTACCTGTGCGGGGAACTGGCCGGCCGCTACGGCGTCACCCCCGACGACCGGGTGTTGCAGTTCGGCGCGCTCTCCTTCGACACCTCCATCGAGCAGATCACGGTCGCGCTGCTCGGCGGCGCGACGCTCGTGCTGCCCGAGCTGAGCTGGGCGCCCAGCGAGCTGCCGGAGCGGCTGCGGCACCACGGCATCACCGTGATGGACCTGACCCCCGCGTACTGGCGGCGCTTCCTCGCCGAGGTCGGCGCGGGGGCCGGTGACCTGCCGGTCCGGCTGGTGATCGTGGGCGGCGAGGCGGTCAACGCGGAGGACTGCCGCACGGCGCTGGAGCTGATGCCCGGGGTGCGGCTGGTCAACGCCTACGGGCTCACGGAGACCACGATCACCTCCTGCCTGATGGAGCTGACCGCCGACGTGCTGCCCGCCCGCGGCGCGGCCCCGGTCGGCCGGCCGCTGCCCGGCACCGTCGTGTACGTCCTCGACGAGGGCGGCCACCCGGTCGCCCCCGGCGAGCGCGGCGAGATCCACATCGGCGGTCGCGGCGTGGCGCGCGGCTACCTGACCGAGGACGACGCCGGCCGCTTCCGGGCGGACCCGTTCGCGGCGGAGCCCGGCGCGCGGATGTACCGGACCGGTGACCTGGGCGCCTGGACCGCCGAGGGCAACCTCGAGGTGGTCGGGCGCATCGACCGGCAGGTCAAGATCCGCGGCTTCCGGGTGGAGCCCGGCGAGATCGAGGCGACGCTGGCGGCGCACGAGGGCGTCGAGACGGTCGCCGTCACCACGTACGAGCACGACGGCCAGCGGCGCCTGGTGGCGTACCACACCGGCCCGCGACCCCTGGACGTCGCGGAGCTGCGCGAGTTCGTCGGCCGTTACCTGCCCGACTACATGGTGCCGACGGCGTTCGTCGCCCTCGACGAGCTGCCGCTGAAGACGAACGGCAAGGTCGACCTGGCCGCGTTGCCCGCGCCGGAGGCCACGGCGGTCGCCCCGGAGAGCGTGGACGACACGCCCGTCGACCTGGTGGAGCGCGGCGTGGCCCGGCTCTGGGGGCAGGTGCTCGGCGTGCCCCGGGTGCTGCCGGACGACAACTTCTTCGCGCAGGGCGGCAACTCGATCCTCGCCGCCGAGCTGCTCGCGAAGATCCGCGGCTCCTTCGGCGTGCTCATCACCCAGGTACGCCCGCTGATCCGGCTGCTGCTGGAGGACGCGACGCCGCGCGGCCTGGCGCGGGCGGTGCGCGACGCCCGGGCCGGCACGCTCGCCGGCGACGACACCCGCAAGCGGGTCGACTTCGCCGCCGAGACGCGGCTGGACGTGGAGATCCGGCGCGAGGTGCCCGACGAGCCGCGCTGGCAGGACCCGCGCCACGTGTTCCTCACCGGCGCCACCGGCTTCCTGGGCATCTACCTGCTGCGGGAGCTGCTGAACAGCACGGACGCCGTGGTGCACTGCCTGGTGCGCGCCGACGGGCCGGAGCAGGGCCTGGCCCGCATCCAGGCCAACGCGCGGCACTACTTCGGCGAGGACCTCGCCGGTCACCAGGCGGCGGGCCGGATCGTCGCCGTCCCCGGCGACCTCGCGGCACCCGGGCTCGGCCTCTCCGAGGCGGCCTTCGACGAGCTGGCGCGCACGGTCGACGTCATCCACCACCCCGGCGGGACCGTCAACTTCATCTACCCGTACTCGCACATGCGGCCGGCGAACGTCGACGGCACCCGCGAGATCATCCGGATGGCCGCGCGGCACCGCAACGTCCCGATCCACTACACGTCGACCATGGCCGTCGTCGCGGGCTTCGGCACCGCCGGCGTCCGGCACGTCGACGAGGACACCCCCCTGGCGTACGCCGACCACCTCTCCGTCGGCTACGTGGAGAGCAAGTGGGTGGCCGAGGCGCTGCTGCACCGGGCGGCGGAGCAGGGGCTGCCGGTGGCGATCTACCGGGCCGCCGACATCTCCGGCGACCGGGTCAACGGCGCGTGGAACATCGCCACCGAGATGTGCGCGATGAAGAAGTTCGTGGTGGACACCGGCACCGCGCCGGTCGCGGAGCTGCCGCTGGACTACACGCCGGTCGACGTCTTCGCCGCCGCGGTCGCGCACATCGCCAGGGCGTCCCGGCCCGCCGGCGAGGTCTACCACCTCACCAACCCGGGGAAGGTCAACATCTCGGTGCTGGTCGAGCGCCTGCGGGCGCACGGGTACGACATCCGCGAGGTGCCCTGGGCCGAGTGGCTCGACGAGATGGTGCGGGTCGCGGTCGAACAGCCCGACCACCCGATGACCCCCTTCGCGCCGCTGTTCATCGACCGCTGCGCGACGGGCCAGATGAGCGTCGCGGAGATGTACCTGGAGACGACGTTCCCGGTCTTCTCCCGCACCAACGTGGAGGACGCGTTGCGCGGCAGCGGCATCGAGATCCCGGCGGTCGACGCCGAGATGCTCGACCGCTACATCAACTACCTGACCCGCACCGAGTTCCTGCGGGCCGCGTGATGGGCTGGGAGACGCTCGACCTCACCCACGCCCCCACCGAGGGTCCGGTCGCGTTCGGCGACGACCTGTCCGCGGCGACGCTCCTCGGCGCCTACCGGCACGGGCTGTTCCCGTTCCCGGCCGACACCGAGGAGCGCAAGATCGTCGCCGAGTTCACGTACGAGGCGGACGTCGCCGCCGGGCGGATCGCGGTGCTCCCCGGCAGCGCCGACCCGTACGCCGTGGCCTGGTGCTCGCCCGACCCGCGTCCGGTGATCCACGTCGACCGGGCCCGCATCCAGCGGAGCCTGCGGCGGCAGCTGCGCAACAAGGTCGAGTGGACGACGACGCTCGACGTCTGCTTCGACCGGGTGGTCCAGCACTGCCGCGTGGGCCGCGAGCCCCGGTGGCTGACCGACCGGCTCGTGTCGACGCTGCGCGAGCTGCACGCGGCCGGCCACGCCCACAGCGTCGAGGTGTGGGAGGGCGACGAGCTGGTCGGCGGCACGTTCGGCGTACGGGTGGGTGGCGTGTTCAGCGCCGACTCCCAGTTCGCCCTGCGCAGCGGCGCCGCGAAGGTCGCGGTCGCGTGCCTGGTGCGGCGCGTCGCGGACAGCGGCGGCGTGGCGGTCGACGTCCAGCACGACGGCGACCACGCGAAGCTCATCGGCGCGGTCGCGGTGCCCCGTACCGAGTACCTGGCGCTGCTGCGTAGGCACGCCGACGACCACTGCGCCATGCCCGCGGACCCGCTGCCCGCGCGCAGCCTGGCCGCCTGAGCGACGGAGGTGACCCGCATGCGCGTGCTGACGCTCGCGGAGCGACCGGACCTGCGGGACGGGATGCTCCAGATGGAGGCGTCCTGGCCCGAGTACATCCCGCCCGAGCCGATGGTGATCGGCTGGGCCCTCGACCGGTACCCGGAACATCAGCTCGTCGTGCTCGACGCCGACGACACGGTGATCGCCCGCGCGGCCAGCGTGCCGTTCGCCTGGGACGGCGACCCGGCGAGCCTGCCCGACACCGGCTGGGACGCGGTGCTCGGGCTGAGCATGCTCGACACCGCCGCCGGCCGCGAGCTCACCGCGCTGTGCGCGCTGGAGATTGCCGTGGTGCCGGGCATGCAGGCCCGCAACATGTCGGGGCGCGTCCTGGCGGCGGTCAAGGACAACGCCCGCCGACACGGCTACCGCGACGTCGTGGGGCCCGTCCGGCCCAGCGGCAAGCACGCCGAGCCGCACGCGCCGATGACGGGGTACGCCGCGCGGACCCGCGACGACGGGCTGCCGGTCGACCCGTGGCTGCGCGTCCACGTCCGGGCGGGCGGGCAGGTCCTCCAGGTCTGCCCGGCCTCCATGACGATCTCCGGCAGCCTCGCGCAGTGGCGTGCCTGGACCGGGCTGCCCTTCGATACCAGCGGACCGGTCGTCGTGCCGGGTGCCCTGACCCCGGTCGCGGTGAACGTCGACCACGACCACGCCGTCTACGTCGAGCCCAACGTCTGGGTCCGACACCCCCTCGCGGAAAGGCATGACCGATGACCAGCACCGTCCCGGCCGCCCTGGCCTCCAAGATCCGCAACCGCGCCGCGCTGATCGAGATCATCGGCGGCTACATGGCGTCACAGTCGCTCGCGCTCGCCGCCGAGCTGAAGCTCGCCGACCACATCCACGACGGCCGCGTCACGAGCGCGCAGCTCGCCGAGGCGACGGGCACCCACGCGCCGTCGCTGCACCGGCTGCTGCGCACCCTCGTGGCCATCGGCCTGCTGGTTGAGCCGACGCCGGGCGAGTTCCGGCTGACCGAGGTGGGCGAGCAACTGCGCACCGACTCGCCGAACTCGCTGTGGGCGTTCACCCGGTTCTTCACCAACCCCGCCCTGTTCTCGTCCTGGCAGCAGGTGCGGCACTCCATCGAGACCGGCGAGTGCGCTTTCGACCACGTACACGGCAAGAACGCCTACGTGCACCTCGCCGAGCACCCCGAGCTGTCCAGGCTGTTCAACGTGGCGATGGGGCAGGAGTCGAGGGCATCCGCCCAGCTCGTCGCCGACGGGTACGACTACTCCGGCGTCCGTACCGTCGTGGACGTCGGCGGCGGCGACGGGACGCTGCTCGCCGCGATCCTCGGCGCCCACCCGCACCTGCGGGGAGTGTGCTTCGACAGCGCCGCGGGCGTGGCCGAGGCCGCCGGCGTGCTCGCCGCCGCCGGGGTCTCCGAGCGCTGCGAGATCGTCGCGGGCGACTTCTTCTCGTCCGTGCCGAGCGGCGGTGACCTGTACATCATCAAGAGCGTCTTCCAGGACTGGGACGACGAGAACGCCCGGAAGCTGCTGGCCACGGTGCGCGCGAACCTGCCCGCCGACGCGACGCTGCTGATCGTCGGATCCGTGCTGCCGGACACCGCGAACACCGACAACCCGGTGATGTTCTACACGGACATCAACATGCTGGTGACCGCCGGCGGCAGGGAGCGGACCGAGAGCGAGTTCCGGGCCCTGCTCGCCGAGACCGGCTTCACCGTCGAGTGGTGCGGCCACGGCGCCGCGGGCCCCCTCTCGCTGATCAAGGCCGTGCCGGCGAGCTGACCGAGTCGACGACGGACCACGTCCGCACCGCCCCGGCGGGCGGACGTGGCCCGTCCGTGTCCCGCACCTGAGCACCCGCCGACGGGGAGCCAACGATGTCCAGACCGAGTTTCGGCAGCGAACTCCTGCGCGGCAGGCTGCGGGTCGACCTGCTCGACCCGCTGCCCGACGCCACGCTCGACGCCGACGCCGAGGCGTTCCTCGCGCGGCTGCGCGCGTTCTGCACGGACAAGGTGGACGGCCGGCTCATCGAGCGCGAGGACCGGATCCCCGACGAGGTGGTCGACGGCCTGCGCGACCTCGGCGCGTTCGCCATCAAGCTCCCCCGGGAGTACGGCGGCCTCGGCCTGTCGGGGGTCTGCTACCACCGCGCCCTGATGATCGTCAGCAGCGCGCACTCCTCGCTCGGTGAGCTGCTCGGCGCGCACCAGGCGATCGGCCTCATCCAGCCGCTGCGGCTCTTCGGCACCGACGCGCAGAAGCGTGAGCTGCTGCCGAGGTGCGTACGCGAGATCTCCGCCTTCGCCCTCACCGAGCCGGACATCGGCAACGACCCCTTCCGGATGCGCACCACCGCCACCCCCACCGACGACGGCGGCTACCGGCTCGACGGGGTGAAACTCTGGACGACCAACGGCACCATCGCCCACCTGATCGTGGTGATGGCCCTGGTCCCGCCGTCGGAGAGCGGCCCGGGCGGCATGTCCGCGTTCGTGGTGGAGGCCGACGCGCCGGGGGTCACCGTGGAGCACCGCAGCTCCTTCCTCGGCCTGCGCGGCCTGGAGAACGGGGTCGTCCGGCTGCACGACGTCGTGGTGCCGGAGAGCCGCCGGATCGGGCCGGAGGGGCAGGGGCTCCAGGTGGCGCTCGCCGCGCAGGACACCGGCCGGCTGTCGATGCCCGCGGTCTGCGCCGCCGCCGCCAAGTGGAGCCTCAGGATCGCCCGCGAGTGGTCGGGCGTCCGCGTGCAGTGGGACCGGCCGATCGGCGAGCACGAGGCGGTGGCGGGCAAGATCGCGTACATCGCGGCGACCGCCTTCGCCCTGGAGGCGATGGTCGAGGTGTCCGGCCGGCACGCCGACGCCGGCCTGCTGGACACGCACACGGAGGCCGAGCTCGCGAAGCTGTTCGCGTCGGAGCAGGCGTGGCGGGTCGTCGACGAACTCATGCAGATCCGGGGCGGTCGCGGGTACGAGACCGCGGAGTCGGCCGCCGCGCGCGGCGAGCGCGGCGTCCCCGTCGAGCAGCTCTTCCGCGACCTGCGCATCGGCCGGATCTTCGACGGCTCCAGCGAGGCGCTGCGGGTGTTCGTCGGGACCGACGCGCTGGCCGACGAGGAGGGGCCGGCCGACCGGTCCACGCCGTTCACGCCGCCGCCCGGCTTCGGCGACCTGGCCGGGCACCTGTCGTTCGCCGACGCGACGAGCGCCGAGCTGGCCCGGCACCTCGCCGACGGCCGGGAGCGGTGGGGCGAGGCGGTCGCCCAGCGGCAGCTCTTCCTCGGCCGCGTCGTGGACGTCGCCGCCGAGCTGTACGCGATGACCGCCGCCTGCGTGTACGCCAAGGCGCTCGGCGGCACCGCGGTCGAGCTGGCCGACGCGTTCTGCCGGCAGAGCCGCCAGCGGGTGGCGGAGCTCGGCCGGCGGCTGCGGGCCGACACCGACGGCGACGACGTCGCGGTGGCCCGACGGGTGCTGGGCGGCAGCTTCACCTGGTTGGAAGAGGGCGTGCTCGACGCGTCCATCGAGGGGCCGTGGATCGCCGAGCCCGCCCCGGGACCGGCGACCCGCCCGAACCTGCACCGCACGATTCGGAGGTGACTAGTGGACGAGCACGTGGCAGAGCTGGTGGCACAGGGCCGGCGGTCGCTGGAGCTGGCGCCCAACCGGTTCCTGGAGCAGTTGGAGCGCGGTGAGGTGTCGGCCGGCCAACTGCGCGCCCTGGCCGGCGAGCTGTACCACCTGGTGTCCAGCGACCGGAGCAGCTTCGCGTTCCTGGCGGCTCGCTTCCCCGAGCCGCTGTTCCTGGCCATGGCGGGCGCCGAGGAGGAGGCGCTGGGCCTGCTGCCGGCGTTCGCCGCCGCGGTGGGCCTGGGGGAGAAGGAGCTGCGGGCGCACGAGCCGCGACCGCTGGCCCAGGCGTACCCCTCCTTCATCGTCCGGACGGCCGTGTTCGGGCCGCGCTCGGCGATCCCGCTGGCCCTGCTGGTCAACGTCCAGGAGTCGGGCGGCTTCTACGCCCGGATGGCCGACGCCCTCCAGGCGCGGTACGGGTTCTCCGACGAGGCGGTAGCCCACTTCCGCTACTTCGCCGAGACGCCGGACGAGGTGCTGGAGCAGGCCGCCGGGGTGGTGTCGACCGGCCTGTCGACGGGCGACGACCCGGTGGAGGCCCTGCGCGCGGCGCGGATGGTGCACGCCTACGAGGCGGTGTTCTGGGCGACGATGGCCGAGTGACCCCGGGACCGGGGTGGACCGCCCGTCAGGGCAGGTCCACCTCGATCCGGCGGTCGATCCGGTCCTCGATCCAGGTGCTGGTGTCGACGAGCCACACGCGGTCCACCGAGACCTGGTAGATCCGGTGTTCCGCGGGCGGCAGCAGCGCCGACACGGGCAACGTGTACTCCGCCCTGCTCGTCTCGTCCGGCAGCAGGGCCTCGTAGAACGTGCCGTGGTGCGCGCGCACCTCGTCGGCGGTCAGCTCCCGGCAGGTGCCGGTGAATTGGGCGCCGTCGACCTCGGTGAGCCCGCCGTCGCCGGTGACGAAGAGCGCCCCGCTCACCGTCGGGCGGGCCGCCACGTGCCGACTGTGCCGGGACTGCGTCGCGGAGCCGAACAGGAAGCGCAGCGGGTCGGGCAGCCACGCGTACTGCAGCACCGCCGTCCACGGCCGGCGGTCGGGGGAGACGGTGGACAGGGACAGGTACTTCGCGTCGGCGAGGACGCGGTGCAGACGGTCGACGAGGTCCATGGGTCAGCCCACCTCCGCGAGGGACGTGCCGGCGATGTACGCGATCCTCGGCCCGGCCAGGCGTACGTAGTCCCGCGTGTCCAGGGCGATCGACATGTCGAGCCGGGCGGCGTTGAAGTAGATCTCCGGCTCGTCGAGCAGCCGGGGGTCCGCCACGAGTTCCAGGTCGTCGCGGAAGCTGAACGGGACGATCGTGCCGCTGACGCAGCCGGACAGCTCCTCGGCCGTCTCGCGGGTCGCGAACGACACGTAGGTGCCGTCCCACAGCCGCCGCACCGCGTCGAGCGCGACCAGCCGGTCGCCGGGGACGACGGCCAGCACGAAGCGGTTGACCTTCTTGCCGAGCTTGACCCGCGCGACGACGCACTTGGCCGCCTGGGACAGCGGGTGGCCGCGCAGCAGGCTGGCCGGGGAGGTGACGCCCTGCGGTTCGTGCGGGACGAGGCGGAATCGCGCGCCGTGGGACTCCAGCAGCCTGGTCAGCCTCTCGTACGTGCTCATCGCCCGTACTCGTAGAAACCCCGGCCGCACTTCTTGCCGAGCATGCCGCCGGCCACCATGCGGGCGAGCAGCGGCGGCGGCGAGTAGTGCGGTTCCCGGAACTCCCGGTACAGCGACTCGCTGATCGCGGCCACGATGTCGAGCCCGATCAGGTCGACGAGGCGCAGCGGACCCATCGGGTGGGCGCAACCGAGCGTCATCGCCTTGTCGATGTCGGCCACCGACGCCATCCCGGACTCCACCATCCGGACTGCGGAGAGCAGGTACGGGATCAGCAGCGCGTTCACCACGAAGCCCGCGCGGTCCTTGGCGCGGACGACCTGCTTGCCGAGCACCTCGGTGACGAACGCGTCGACCGTCTCGACGGTCCGCGCGTCCGTACGCACCGAGCCGACGACCTCCACGAGCGGGAGCACCGGCGCGGGGTTGAAGAAGTGGATGCCGACCACCTGCTCGGGCCTGGCGGTGACGCCGCCGAGCTTCACGATCGGCAGGGAGGACGTGTTCGAGCCGAGGATCGCGTCCTCGTCCTCGACGACCTTGTCGAGCGTGGCGAACACGTCGAGCTTGATCGACTCCTGCTCCGACGCGGCCTCGATGACCAGTTGCCGGTCGGCGAAGTCCGCCAGGTCGGCGGTGAAGGACACCCGGGCCAGTGCCGCGTCCCGGTCCGCCTCGCTCAGCTTGCCCCTGCCCACCGCGCGGTCCAGCGACGCGGTGAGCCGCGCCCGGCCCGGCGCGACCGAAGCCGGTCGCGACACCGCGACGAGCACGTCGAGCCCGGCCCGCGCGCACGTCTCGGCCACTCCGGCGCCCATGACCCCGCATCCGACGACGCCGATCCGGCGAATCCTGTCCATGTTCCCTGCCTCCGCACACACGTTCACAGAAATGGGTTGCCGCGGAATTCGACGAGTAGGGCGGGATCGCCGCTCCCTGACGAGTGTCGTGGGAAGGACGATAGGGTGGTCTGCCGATCGGTCGCAATGACCCGCGCCTTTGTCCAGCCATATTCGTGGCGGATGCGAGAAAGCCATTACTCGACAGTTGCCGATCGACAGTTACCTTTCTGTCGTTCCCTCATCATCGTAGGAGGCGCACTATGGTCGACTTCAGCGCTGCCCCGACCACCCAGCTCGACAGTCGCGGCGGCAAGTGCCTGTACGCGCAGATCGACGAGCTCCGCGCGGCCGGCCCCGCGGTGGCCGTCGAGCTGCCGGAAGGCATGTTGGCCTGGTCGATCACCCGCGGCGACGTGGTCCGGCGCCTGCTGACCCACCCCGGGGTCTCCCGCAACGTCAAGAAGAACGTGCCCAGCTACACCCCCGGCGAGATCAAGTGGTTGTCGCCCTGGGTGGACGTGGAGTCCATGTCCACGGCGGAGGGCCGCGAGCACCAGCGCCTGCGGCAGCTCGTGGCGCCGGCGCTGACGCCGAAGCGGATCGACGCGATGCGTCCGCACCTGGAACTCATCGCCGAGCGGCTGCTCGACGACCTGGCCACCCGCCCGTCGGACGAGCCGGTCGACCTGCACACCACGTACTCCCAGCAGTTGCCGACCAGGATGATCTGCGACCTCTTCGGGGTGCCGGACGACCTGCGGCCCGAGGTGCTGCGCATCCTGCGGGTGGTGCTCAACACCGACAACGTGCCGGAGGAGGAGTCGGCCGCGGTCTACGTCGACATGAACGTCGCCATGCGCACGCTGATCGACCTCAAGCGCCGCGAGCCCTCCGACGACCTGACGAGCTTCCTGATGGCGGCCCGGGTGGAGGGCGAGGAGCCGCTCAGCGAGCAGGAGCTGGTCGACATGCTGCTGCTGCTCATCGGCGGCGGCAGCCAGACGACCGTGACGCTGATCGACCACACGGTACGCGAGCTGCTCGCCAACCCCGACCAGCTGGCGACCCTGCTGGCCGACCCGGACCGCTGGCCGGACGCGATCGAGGAGGCGCTGCGGGCGCACTGCCCGGTGGCGGCACTGCCGATGCGCTGGGCGAAGGAGGACATCGACCTCGGCGAGGGGGTCGTCATCCGGGCCGGCGACGCCATCCTCATCAGCTACCTGGCGCACGGCCGCGACCCGGCGGTGCACGAGAACCCGGGGGTGTTCGACATCGACCGGGAGAACAAGGAGCACCTCGCGTTCGGCGCGGGCCCGCACTTCTGCCCCGGCGCCCGCCTGGCGCGACTGGAGGCGGCCGTGGCGGTGCCGGCGCTGTTCGCCCGCTTCCCGCGCCTCGCGCTGGCCGTGCCGCCGGATGAGATCCAGCCGCTGCGCTCGTTCATGGCGAACGACGTGGCGTCGCTGCCGGTGCTGCTGAACCACCGGTAGGCGACACCGCGCCGCCCGGCCCGGCTCCCGGGTCGGGCAGCGGCGCGGACCGTATCAGGCGCAGTGGCTCCGGACGTTCTCGCCGAGAACGTCC
>NZ_JBPQTK010000065.1:0-32066 GCF_051386315.1 Micromonospora sp. URMC 107 | reverse complement strand
CTGGACGCGGCGGCCAACCGGTTGGCCGCGCTCCTCGTCGAGCGGGGGGTGCGCCGGGGGGACCGCGTCGGCGTCTGCCTGCCCCGCGGCTCCCGGCTCGTGGTCGCGCTGCTGGGCGTGCTCAAGGCCGGCGCCTGCTACGTGCCGCTGGACCCGGCCTACCCCGCCGCCCGGGTCGCCTTCATGACCGAGGACTCCGGGGCCCGGCTGGTGCTGACGGTGGCCGACCTCGCCGACCGGTTCGCCGACGCCGCGCTCCGGCTCGACGACGTCGACCTCGACGCCCGGCCGGCGACCCGGCCCGACCTGCCCGCCGACCCGTCCGACCTGGCGTACGTCATCTACACCTCCGGCTCGACCGGCCGGCCCAAGGGCGTGGCCATCGAGCACCGCTCGGCCTCCGTGCTCATGCACTGGACCCGGGAGACCTTCACGGACGTCGAGCTGGCCGGCGTGCTCGCCGCCACGTCCGTCTGCTTCGACCTGTCCGTCTTCGAGCTCTTCGGCCCGCTCTGCTGGGGCGGGCGGGTGGTGCTCGTGCGCGACGCGCTGGCGCTGGCCGCGCCGGACGCCGATCGGCTGCCCGTCGCCCTGGTCAACACCGTGCCGTCGGCGATGAGCGAGCTGCTCGCGGCCGGCGCGCTGCCGGAGGGCGTCCGCACCGTCTGCCTGGCCGGCGAGCCGTTGACCGCGGCGCTCGCCGCCCGGGTGCTCGCCCGGCCGCACGTACGCCGGCTCTGCAACCTCTACGGGCCGTCCGAGGACACCACCTACTCGACGTGGGCGGAGGTGCCGGCCGACGGGGGAGACCCACCGATCGGCCGTCCCCTGCCGCACACCCGCGTCTACCTGCTCGACCCGGACGGCCGGCCGGTGCCGCCCGGGGAGCCGGGAGAGTTGTACCTGGCCGGCGCCGGGCTGGCCCGGGGTTATCTGAACCGGCCGGAGGAGACCCGCGCGCGCTTCCTGCCCGACCCGTTCCGCCCCGGGGAGCGGATGTACCGCACCGGCGACCGGGTCCGGCTGCGCCCGGACGGGCAACTGCAGTTCCTCGGCCGGATGGACGACCAGGTGAAGCTGCGCGGGTACCGCATCGAGCTGGGCGAGGTGGCCGCGCGGCTGGCCGCCCTGCCCGGCGTCCGCGAGGCGACCGCCGCGGTGCGGACCGGACCGAGCGGCGACCCGCTGCTGGTCGGCTACCTCGTCGGCGAGCGCCGCGACGACGTGCGGGAACTGCTGCGCGAGACGGTCCCCGCCCCGCTCGTGCCGTCCGCCGTCGTCTGGCTGGACCGGTTGCCGACCACCCCCAACGGCAAGGTGGACCGGGCGGCGCTGCCCGCCCCGGAGGTCGCCGTCGCCGCGACCGACGCCGACGGCGCGCCGCTCGCCGGCTCCGCCGCCACGGTCGCCGCCGTCTGGCGGGACGTGCTCGGCCTGCCCGTGGACCGGGCGGACGCCGACTTCCTCGCCCTCGGCGGCGACTCCCTGCTGGCCGTGCGCTGCGCCACCCGGCTCGCCGCCGCGACGGGCCTGCCGGTCGCTCCGGCGGCGCTGTTCACGCACGCCACGGTGGCGGCCCTCGCCGGCCACCTCGACGACCTGCGCCGGGCCGCCGGCCCCACCGAGGCGGTCGCCGGAGCCACCGGGCCCGCCGCCGCCGCGACCGCCGCTAGCGCGGCGGCCGGGGTCGCAGCCGCCGGCGGGCCGGGGCGCCCACCGGCGGGCGGTACGCGCCCCGCCGCGCCCGTGGACACCGCCCCGCTCTCCGCCGCGCAGACCCGGCTGTGGTTCCTGCACCAGCTCGATCCGGCCGACACCTCCTACCTGGTGTCGTTCGCGATCCGGCTGCCGGCGGGGACCGACTCGGAGGCGCTCGGCCGGGCACTGCGCCGCGTGGTGGCCCGGCACCCGGCGCTGCGAACCGTCTTCCCGTCGACCCCGCACGGCCCGGTGCAGCGGGTCCGGGACGACCTCGACCTGCCGATGGTCGTCGCCCCGCCCCGTCCCGGGGTGCCGCTCGGCGCGCAGCTCGACCAGCTCGCCGCCGCCGAGGCGCGTACCCCGATGGACCTCGCAACCGGCCCGCTGCTGCGCGCCCGGCTGGTCGCCGCCGACGACGGGCGGGCGCTGCTCCTGGTCGCCCACCACATCGTCTGCGACGACTGGTCGTTCAGCGTCATCGTGCGGGACCTGGGCCGCGCCTACGGCAGCGAGGCGGCGGGCGCCGGGGCGCCACCCCCGTGGCCGACCGGCCCGGCGACCGGCCCGGCGGAACTCGCCGTGGCCCAGCGGGACTGGCTGGCCGCCCCGGCCGGCCGAAAGGCCGTGGCCGCCGTGGTCGCCGCGCTGCGCGGCGCGCCGACGGCCCTGGACCTGCCCGCCGCACCGGCACTCGCCGCCGCACCGCCCCGCGCCGGCCGGCCCCCGGCCGGGGCCGCCCTGCGCACCCGGATCGACGACGGCACCGCCGCCGTGGTCCGGGATCTGGCCCGCACCAGCCGGGCCAGCCTGCACATGGTCGGGCTGGCCGCCTTCGCGGCGCTGGTCGCCG
This sequence comes from Micromonospora sp. URMC 107, assembly GCF_051386315.1. NCBI lineage: Bacteria > Bacillati > Actinomycetota > Actinomycetes > Micromonosporales > Micromonosporaceae > Micromonospora > Micromonospora sp. URMC 107. Next base: position 29,515 of record NZ_JBPQTK010000065.1, on the reverse strand, counting down.
CGGAGACCGGCCGCACCGACCTGCTGATCGGCGTCGCCTTCGCCGGCCGGACCAGCGTCGCCGCCGAGCAGAGCGTCGGCTGCTTCGTCAACACCATGCCCCTGCGCCTGCGGCCCGGCCCGGACCGGTCCTTCGCGGACCTGCTGGACGAGGCCCGCCGGATGACCCTCTTCGCCGCCGCCCACCAGGACGTGCCGTTCGACGTCGTCGTCGAGCGGCTCCGCCCGGCCCGGCAGCCGGACCGCAACCCGCTGGTCCAGGTCGCGTTCGGCGTGCAGAACGCCCCGGCGGCCCGGCACGTCGACGCGGCCGGCGCCGAGTTCGTCGGGGTCGAGCTGACCCCCGACACCGCCCGCCTCGACCTGACCCTCTGGCTCGACGAGCGCCGGGACGGGCTGGAGGCGCTCTGGACCTACCGCACCGACCGCTTCGACGGCGGCCTGGTCGCCACGTGGCACCGCCGCTTCACCGCACTCCTACGCGGCGCGGCCGCCGATCCCCGGCGCAGCCTCGCCGAATGTGCCCACACCCTGGGGGGAACGAGAGATGAGTGAGCAGACCCCGGCCGCGCCGGTGATCCCGCGCCGCAGCCGCGAACGGTCCCTGGTCGACGTGCGCCCCGACTGGCCCGGCGGGCCCCTGCCGGCCCTCGTCCAGGCCAACGTGCCCGACGTGGACCTGGCCGCCTGGCTGGCGGGCAACCGGTCCACCGTGGACGAGCTGGCCCACCGCGCCGGCGCCGTGCTGTTCCGTGGCTTCGCGGTGGACGGCGCGGCCGACTTCCGCACCGTGATGGCCGCCCTCTCCGACGACGTGCTCAGCTACGGCGAGCGCTCGTCGCCGCGCAGCGAGGTGACCGAGGGGGTGTACACCTCCACCGAGCACCCGGCCGACCAGCCGATCGTGCTGCACAACGAGCAGTCGTACACGGTGAACTGGCCGCTGCGGATCGTCTTCCACTGCGAGACCGAGCCCGCCGCCGGTGGGCGTACCCCGCTGGCCGACAGCCGCCGGGTGCTCGGCCGGCTGCGGCCCGAGACGGTCGCCGGGTTCGAGCGCCGGGGGGTGCTCTACCGGCGCAACTACCTGCCGGGGATCAGCCTGCCGTGGCAGACGGCCTTCCAGACCGACAGCCGCGCCGAGGTGGAGGCGTACTGCGCCCGCGCGCTGATCGACGTCGAGTGGGTCGGCGAGCAGCAGCTGCGCACCCGGCAGGTCCGCCCCGCCGTGCGGGAGCACCCGGTGACCGGGGAGCGGACCTGGTTCAACCACGCCCTGTTCTTCCACGTCACCTCGCTGCCGGAGGAGGTCAGCGCCGGCCTGCGCGCGTCCCTGGCCGAGGAGGACCTGCCCTACCAGACCGCGTACGGCGACGGCACGCCCATCGGCGACGACGTGCTCGCCGAGTTGCGCGCCGCGTACGCGGCCGAGACCCGGTCCTTCGCCTGGCGGCGCGGCGACGTGCTGCTGGTGGAGAACATGCTGGCCGCGCACGCCCGGGAGCCGTTCACCCCGCCGCGACGCATCCTGACCGCGATGTCCGACCCGGTGGCCGCGCCCGAGCTGGCCGCCGCCACCGTCGCCCCCGCCGGCGCGACCGGGGTGCGGTCGTGACCGGGCCGGCGCCGCGTCGGCGCGGCACCGGCGCGGTCGCCTCGCCGGTGTCCCGCCGGGTGCTGGTCGACGACACGTTCGTGCTCATGGTGGAGGCCGCCGTGCCGGACCTCGACCTGGCCGGGTGGCTGGCGGGGCGCCGCGACGAGCTGCTGCGCGACCTCGACGCCCACGGGGCGGTCTTCTTCCGGGGCTTCGAGGTGGCCACGGCCGACGACTTCAGCCGGGCCGCCCGCGCGGTCAGCCCGGACCTGCTCGGCTACCTGGAACGCGCCGCGCCCCGGCACGAGGTCGCGGAGAAGGTCTTCACCTCCACCGAGTTCAACGCCGAGCAGTGGATCCCGCTGCACCACGAGATGTCGTACTCGCACAACTGGCCCACCCACCTCTACTTCTGGTGCGCCCAGCCGGCCACCGGCAGCGGCGGCGCGACCCCGCTGGCCAGCGAGCGGGTGGTGAGCCCGCGCATTCCCGCCGAGGTGCGGGAGCGGTTCCTGCGCGACGGGGTCAGCTACGTGCGCAACTACGGCCCGCACCTGGACCTGCCCTGGCAGGAGGCGTTCCAGACAACCGACCGCGCCGAGGTGGAGAAGTACTGCGCCGACTCGGCGACCGAGTACACCTGGCTCGACGGGGACGGGCTGCGGACCCGGGCCCGCCGGCAGGCGGTGGCGACTCACCCGCGCACCGGCGAGACGGTCTGGTTCAACCACGCCCACCTGTTCCACGTCTCCAACATGCCCGCCGAGGTCTCGGCCGCGCTGCTGCGCGAGTACGGGCCCGAGGGGCTGCCCCGCAACGCCTACTACGGCGACGGCGAGCCGATCCCCGACGAGGTGGTGGCCGGCATCCGGGACCTGTATCGGGAACACGCGGTGTCGGTTCCCTGGCAGCGCGGCGACGTGCTGGTGGTGGACAACTTCCTGGCGACCCACGGTCGCGAACCCTTCAGCGGCGACCGGCAGATCCTGGTCGCCATGTCCGACCTCTACCTCAACCGGAGCGTGGTGTGAACGGCTACCGTCTGTCCCCGATCCAGCGGCTGGCCTGGTCCGGGGCGCAGGACCTGGTCCGCGCCCGGGTGCTGCTCGACCGCCCGCTGGACCGCGCCCGGCTGCAGAGCGCCCTGGACGCGGTCGTCGCCCGGCACGAGGCGCTGCGCCTGACCCTGGTGCACCACCCCGGGCTGCGGGTGCCGCTGCAGGACGTCGACGACGGCCGCAGCGTCGTCGTCGGCGCCCAGGGCGAGCTCTCGGTGACCGTCACCGACGAGGCGCTGGAGCTGGCCGCCACGCCGCTGATCGCCGACCCGGCGAGCCTGCGGCTCGTCCTCGCCGACCTGGCCCGCGCCTACGCCGACGGCCGGCTGCCCGACGACGCCGACGCCCTGCAGTTCCTCGACGTCACCGAGTGGCAGCTGTCGGAGCGGCAGCAGGCCGACGTCGGCACCCCCGCCGTGCCGGCCGCGCGACTGGTCACCCCGCACGGTGACGACCCGGCCGAGGTCGGCACCGCCACCGTGCCGGCCGCGGCGCTGACCGCCGCCGCGCGGGAGGCCGGCGTCGGCGTCGCGAGCCTGCTCTTCGCCGCCTGGGCGCTCGCGCTGTCCCGCCGGGCCGAGCCGCCCGCCGGCGTCGACGACGCGGACCTGGTGCTGGCCCGCTGGAGCGACGGGCGCCAGGCCAGCGGGACGGCCGGCGTCGTCGGCCCGCTGGGCGGCTACGCGCCGGTCCGGCTGGGCCTGCCGCTGCCGGCCGCGCCCAAGGCGCTGCTCGACGAGGTACGCGCGGCCGAGTCCACCGCCGAGGAGACGTTCCACCTTCTCGACCCGATCGGCGAGCACTCCGACGCGGTCGCCGGTTTCGCCGTCGTGCCGGCCGGCGACCCGGCGGCCCTGGGCGGCCTGGGCGCCACCGCCGTCGAGGTCTCCGCGCCGCCCGCGCCGGCCGGCCCGCAGCTGACCGCCGTGACCGGCGACGACGAGGTGACCCTGCGGGTCGTCGGGGGCCGCTGGCTGCTGGAGGGCCTGCTGGCGATCCTGGGAACGCTGCCCCGGGCGCTGGCCGACGGCACGCCGCTGGTGCTGACCGGGGAGTCGGAGGCCCGCTGGCTGACCGAGGCGGCCGGCGAGCCGTCCCGCGCCGCGGTGCGCACCATCGTCGAGCTGCTCGACGACGGGCTCTCCGGCGCCGACCAGGACGCCCCGGCGGTCGTCGCCGCCGACGGCGCGTACACCGTCGGCGAGCTGCGCGACGTCGCGGCCCGGGTCGCCGCCGGCCTGGTCGAGCGGGGGCTGCACCGCGCGCCGGTGGGCGTGCTCGCCACCCGGTCCCGGGACACCGTCGCCGCGTTCCTCGGGGTGCTGCGCGCCGGCGCGGTCTACGTGCCGCTGGATCCGGCGGCGCCGGCGGAGCGGCTCGCCGCGCAGGTCCGCGCGGTCGACGCCGGGCTCGTCGTCGGCGCGGGCGGCCCGGCGGGGATCGCCGCCGCCACCGTCGCCGAGCTGGCCGCCGGCACCGCGACGGCGGCCGTGCCCCCGGTGGCGCCGACCGATCCCGCCTACGTCATCTTCACCTCCGGCTCCACGGGCACCCCGCGGCCGGTCCAGGTCTCGCACGGCGCCGCCGCCCACCTGGCGTACGCGCTGGAGGAGACCGTGTACGCGGGCAGCCGGGCCGGGCTGCGGGTGGCGGTGAACGCCCCGCTCACCTTCGACGCCTCGGTCAAGCAGCTCGTGCAGCTGGCCCACGGCCGCAGCCTGTACCTGGTGCCGGAGGACGTCCGGCGCGACGGCGCCGAGCTGGCCGCCGTCCTCGCCGACAACCGGGTCGACGTGCTCGACCTGACCCCCTCCCAGCTGCGCATCCTGCTCGCCGGTGCCGGCGGCACCCGGCTGCCGGAGCTGCTGCTGGTGGGCGGCGAGGCGATCCCGCCGGACCTCTGGGACACCCTCGGCGCGCTGCCCGGCGTCCGGGCGGTCAACCTGTACGGGCCCACCGAGTGCACCGTGGACAGCACCGCCGCCGAGATCCGCCCCGGGACGGCGCCGACCATCGGCCGTCCGCTGCCGGGCGTCGGGGCGTGGGTCCTCGACGACCGGCTGCGGCCGGTGCCGCCCGGCGTGGCCGGCGAGCTCTGCGTCAGCGGGCCGCAGCTGGCCGACGGCTACCGGGGCGACCCGGAGACGACCGGCCGCCGGTTCGTCCGCGCCGCCCTGCCCAGCGGACGCACGGAGCGGATCTACCGCACGGGCGACCGGGTGCGCGTCGACGCGGAGGGGCGCCTGCACTACCTGGGCCGCCTGGACGACCAGGTCAAGATCCACGGCTTCCGGGTGGAGCCGGGCGAGGTGGCCGCGACGCTGCGGGCGCACCCCGAGGTCGCCGACGCGGCGGTCGTGGCCCGCGACGACGACGGGCACGGCGACCGCCTCGTCGGCTACGTCCGCCCGGCCGCCACGGCCGTCGGCGTCGACCTGGACCGGGTCGCCGGGATCAACCCGCACGAGACCCGCTACCTGTACGACGAGATCTTCGTGCAGCGGGTCTACCTGCGCGACGGCATCGTGCTGCGCCGGGGCGCGACGGTCTTCGACGTCGGCGCCAACATCGGCATGTTCTCGCTGTTCGTCCACGCCGTCTGCCCGGACGCGACCATCCACGCCTTCGAGCCGGTGCCGTCGGTGGTGGCGGCCCTGCGGCGCAACGTCGAGGAGTTCGGCGTGCCGGCGACCGTGCACCCGGTGGGCCTGTCCACCGCGTCGGGGCAGGTCTCCTTCACCTACTACCCGGGCTACTCGATGATGTCCGGCCAGGCCGCGTACGCCGACCCGGCGGCGGAGGTCGCCGTGATCAAGCGGTTCCTCGCCAACGAGCGGGACCGGGGCGAGACCGACCGGGACACCCTGCTGGAGCGGGTCGACGAGCTGCTCGCGGAGCGCTTCGACGGCGCCGAGGTCACCGTCGACGTGCGCCCGCTGTCGGAGGTCATCGACGAGGTCGCGCCGGACCGCATCGACCTGCTCAAGATCGACGTCCAGCGGGCCGAGGCCGACGTGCTCGCCGGCATCGAGGAGCGGCACTGGCCGTTGATCGCGCAGGTCGCCATGGAGGTGCACGACGCCGTCGGCACCGACACGGAGGGGCGCCTGGACGAGCTGATCGCCCTCTTCGAGGAGCGCGGGTTCGACGTCGTGACCCGCCAGGACGACCTGCTCACCGGCACCGACCGGCACACCCTGCACGCCGTGCGCCCCGAGTACGCCGCCGACCCGCGGCCCGCGGTGGCGGTGCCGGAGGGCCCGGCCGCCGGCCCGCTGGAGGACCGGCTGACCGACTGGCTCGCCCAGCGGCTGCCCGCCCACCTGGTCCCCGCGGCCGTGGTGCTCCTCGACGACCTGCCGCTGACCCGCAACGGCAAGCTCGACCGGGCCGCGCTGCCCGCGCCGGAACTCGACCGGGCCCGGCGGGAACCGGCCGTGGCGCCGGCCAACCGGGCCGAGGAGATCCTCGTCGAGGCGTGGCGGGAGGTCCTGGGCACGCAGTCGGTCGGGGTGACCGACAGCTTCTTCGCCCTCGGCGGCGACTCGATCCGCAGCATCCAGATGCAGGTCGCGGCCAACCGGCGCGGGCTGTCGTTCCGACTCGGCGACATCTTCGTCCACCAGTCGATCCGGGAGCTGGTCGCGCACGGCGAGATCACCCTCACCGAGCCCGGCGCCGACGCCGGGGCCGCCGCCGCGGCCGACGCCGGCACGGCCGGGGTGGCGGAGCCGTTCGCCCTGGTCGCCGCCGCCGACCGGGACCGCCTGCCCGCCGGGCTGGCGGACGCCTACCCGATGACCGCGCTGCAACAGGGCATGGTCTACCACTGCGAGCTGACCGGCGACCCGGCGATGTACCACAACGTCACCGCCCACCGCGTCGACGCGCCGCTGGAGGCGGAGGCGCTGCGCGCCGCGCTGGCCGACCTGGTCGCGCGGCACCCGGTGCTGCGTACGGGCTTCTCCCTCGGCGCTTGCACCGAGCCGCTGCAACTCGTGCACGCCGAGGTGCCGGTCGAGGTGCCGGTGACGGAGCTGGCGGACGCCGACGAGGCCACCCGCCGGGCCCGCGTCGACGAGCTGGTCTCCGCTGAGCGGGTGCGGCCCTTCGACTGGGACCGGCCGCCGCTGCTGCGGCTGCACGCCGTCCGCGACGACGCCGACACCTTCACCCTGATCGTGGCGGAGTGCCACGCCATCCTCGACGGCTGGAGCCTGCACCTCTTCCTCGGCGAGCTGCTGGCGGCGTACGACCGGCGCCGCGCCGGGCTGTCCGTGCCGCACCGGCCGACGCTGCCCTTCCGCGCCTACGTGGCCGCGGAACGCGAGGCCGTGACGGACGCGGGGTCGCGCCGGTTCTGGCTGGAGGGCGCGGGCGGCGTGCCGCCGCTGCTGCTCGGCGGGGCCGGGCCGCGGATCACCACCACCCGGCGGGTGCCGCTGGAGGCGTCCACCACCGACGCCGTCACCGAGGCCGCCCGGGCCGCCGGCGTACCGGCCAAGTCCTGGCTGCTGGCGGTCCACCTGCGGGTGATCGGGGAGGCCGCCGGCCGGGACGAGGTGGTCACCGGGCTGGTCGTCGGCGCCCGGCCCGAGGCCGAGGGGAGCGACGCCACGCTCGGGCTGTTCCTCAACACCCTGCCGGTGAGCGCCGCGCTGGGCACCCGGTCGCTGGCCGAGCTGGCCGTCGACGCCTGGCAGGCGGAGCGGTCGCTGATGGGCCACCACCGCTTCCCGCTCGCCGAGATCGTCCGGGCGGGCGGGGCCGGGCCCCGCTTCGACCACTTCTTCAACTGGACCCACTTCCACGGCGGCGCCGAGGAGGGCGAGGACGGCGGCAGCCGGATCGTCGAGAGCCGGGGCATCACGGTGGACGTGGCGTTCACCCTCGCCGTCGACGTGGAGGTGGACCCGGCGACCGGCCGGCTCGCCCTGACCCTGCAGTACGACGCCCGGCACGTCGACGAGGCGCGGGCCGACCGGCTGGCCGAGGCGTACCGCCGGCTGCTGGCGACCGATCCGACGGCGCCGCTGCCCGCCGTCGGAACGTCGGGCCCCGTCGTGCCCGCCCCGCGCGACGGGGACGCCCGGGACCGCTGGGCGGCCCGCGTGGCGTCGGTCTGGCAGGAGGTCGTCGGCGTGGCGCCGCGCGGCGAGCAGGCGGAGTTCCTCGCCGCGGGCGGCGACTCGCTGCGCGCGCTGCGCCTGGTCACCGCGCTGCGGCAGCGCCACGGCAGCACCATCACCCTGCCGGAGTTCGTCGCGCTGGGCAGCTACGGCGCCGTGGTGGAGCGGGTGACCCGCGATGGCTGAGAACCCGTGGCTGGTGGTCCGGGCGCCCGTCGCCCGGCCCGCCCTGCGCCTGTTCTGCCTGCCCTACGCGGGCGGCAACGCCGGGGCGTTCGAGACCTGGCGGGCGGGGCTGCCGCGCGCGGTCGAGGTGAACGCGGTGCAGTACCCGGGCCGCCGCGAGCGGGCCGCCGATCCCGCGCCACGACGGATGACGCCGCTGGTGCAGGCCCTCGAGGCGGCCCTGGCGCCGCACCTGGACCGGCCCTACGCGGTCTACGGCGACTGCCTCGGCGCGTACGTCGCGTTCGAGCTGGTCCGCCGGCTGGAGCGGCGCGGGCACCGGCCGGCCGACCGGCTGGTGGTCTCCTCGGCCGTGGCCCCGCACCGGGCCGAGGTCGAACCGGACCACTCCGGCGCCGACGACGCCACGTTCCTCGCCGAGCTGGTCGCGCTGGGCACGATGCCGGCGGCCGTCGCCGCGCACCCGGAGCTGGCCGCCGCCGCGCTGCCGGCCGCCCGCGCCGACTTCGAGCTCGGCCGCAGCTACCGCTACCGCGACGCCGGCCCGATCGGCGTCCCGGTCACCGTGATCCGCGGCGACGCCGACCCGCACGTCGGCGACGTCGGCGCGGCGGCGTGGGCCGACCTGACCACCGCCGGCTGCGCCACCGTCACCGTCCCGGGCGGGCACGACCTGCTCGCCCGGGCCGACCCCGGACTGCTCGGCGCCGTCCGGTCCGCCCTCCTCGGCAAGGAGCCGTCTTGACCGTCACGTCACTGCTCTGCTTCCCGTACGCCGGCGCGGGCGCCTCGGTGTACCAACCGTGGCAGCGGGTCGCCCCGCCCGACCTGGAGATCGTCCCGGTGCAGTTGCCGGGCCGGGAGAAGCGCTTCGTCGAGGAGCCGTACCGCCGCATGGACCAGGCCGTCGACGGGCTCCTCGACGAGGTGCTCGAACTGGTCGCCGGCCGCGACCGGGTGGCGCTGTTCGGCCACAGCATGGGCGCGGTGCTCGCGTACGAGATGGCCGGCCGGCTGGCCCAGGCCGCCGGGGTGCGGCTGGCGCACCTGTTCGTCAGCGGCTCGCCCGACCCGTGGTCCGGCCGGGACCGCACGGCCGCCGACCTGCCCGACGACGAGTTCGTCGCGCGGGTCGAGGAGTTCGCCGGCTACACGCACCCGGCGCTGGCCGACCCCGACATGCGGGAACTGCTGCTGCCGACCCTGCGCGCCGACGTGGAGCTGCACGAGGGCTACCGGCCGGGCGGCGACAAGCGGCTCGACGTGCCGGTGACCGCGCTGCGCGGCGCCGACGACACCCTGGTGGCCGCCTCCGAGCTCACCGGCTGGGACCGGGTCACCTCCGCGGGGTTCGCCTCGCTCACCGTTCCCGGCGGACACATGTACCTCGCCGACGACCCGGCCGAGCTGCTGGCGCTGGTGCGACGGAGGCTGGCCGGTGCCTGAGCCGACGCCGGGCCGGCTGGCCGGCAAGACCGCGATCGTCACCGGCGCCGCGCGGGGGCTGGGCAGGGCCTGCGCGACCGCCTTCGCGGCGCAGGGCGCCGACCTGGTCCTGGTGGACGTGGCCCACGACCTGCCCGGCGTGCCGTACCCGCTCGGCTCCGCCAGCCAGCTCGCGCACACCGCCAAGCTCTGCGCGGAGCTGGGGGTGGCCGCGTACCCGGTCGAGGCCGACGTCCGGGACCTCGACGCGGTCCGGGCCGCCGTCGCGCTCTGCGTGGACCGGTTCGGCCGGGTCGACGTCCTGGTGAACAACGCCGGGATCGCGGCGCCCTCCGGCAAGCCGGTGCACGAGATCAGCGAGCAGGAGTGGCAGCTCATGCTCGACGTGGACCTCTCCGGCCCGTGGCGGATGGTCAGCGCGGTCGGCGCGGTGATGTGCCGGCAGCGCGCCGGGAGCATCGTCAACGTGGCGTCGACCGCCGGCCTGGTCGGCTACCGGCACTTCGCCGGGTACGTCGCCGCCAAGCACGGGCTGGTCGGCCTGACCCGGGCCGCGGCGCTGGACTACGCGCCGCTGAAGGTGCGGGTCAACGCCCTGTGCCCCGGCTCGGTGCGCGACGACCCGTACGTCGAGGGCCGGATGCTGGCCGAGATCGCCCGGTCGCTGGAGGTGCCGGTCGCCGAGCACGAGGAGACGTTCGTCCAGGCCCAGCCGATGAACGCGCTGATCGAGCCCGACTCGGTGGCCCAGGCCGCCCTCTGGCTGGCCTCGGACGAGTCGTCGCAGGTCACCGGCTCGGTCATCACCGTCGACGGAGGATTTACCACCCGATGAGCAGCCGTCCACAGCCCACCAGACAGCAGTCCGACCCGGGCCGCTCCTGCCACGCGGCGGCGGTGGCCGTCGCCGGCGACCCGGACGAGGTCGCCGACCGGTTCGCCGCCGCCCTGGCGCGCCGGGGCCTCGCCGCCGCCCGGCTCTGGGTGGACCGGGTGCCCGGTCCGGTGGCCGCCGCCCGCCGCGCCGCCGAGCTGGCGCGACCGCTGCCCGCCGACGGCCCGCCGCTGCGGGCGGTGCTGCTGCGCCACGACGACGGCGCCGACCTGGTGCTGGTCGCCCGGCGCGGCCCGCTCACCGGCCGCGCGCTGGGCGAGCTGGCGGTCGAGGCGGCCGGGGGCGCGCCGCCGGCTGGGGCGGAGCCGACCGCCGACCCCGACGGTGGGGACCGTTCGCCCGGTGGCGGACCGGAGCCGGCCGGGGACGACGTGGAGCACGAGGGGGACACCGCCTGGCGGGGCGGGAACCCCCGCGCCGACCGGAGGGCGTCGTACGCCTTCGCCGTGCCCGCCGGCACCGACCGGCTGGCGCTGACCGGCGCGGTCGGCGCGGTGCTGGCCCGCTTCGGCGGCGTGCGCCGGGTGCGGGTGGGCACGCTCCTCGACGAGGGGCCGGCGGTCGTGCCGGTGGCGGTGGACGGCACGCTGCGTGACCTCGCGGCCCGGCCCGCCGAACCGGCGCCGGGGCCCACCTCCGGGCGGGCGCCCGACGCCGGGCCGCCGGAGGCCGCGGCCGGCGTGCTGACCGGCGACGGCCCCGCCGACACCTACCTGCCCAGCCTGGCGCCGCCGTGGCCGCTCACCCTGACGCTGCGGGGGACGACCGTCACCTGCGACTTCCGCACCGGTGTGTGGTCCGCCGAGGTGGTGGCCGCGGTGGCCCGGTACGTCACCCGCGTCCTCGGCCAGCTCCTCGCCGACGGCGACCGGGCCCTGACCGACTGCGACCTGTTCGACGACGCCGAGCGGGACCGGGTGGTGGCGCTCGGCGGGGCGGCCGTCGACCTGCCCGAGCCGACCGGCGGCATCCACGACCGGGTGGCCGGGTGGGCGCGGGCCACCCCGGACGCCCCGGCGGTGTCCTACGGCGACGACCGGCTCACGTACGCCCAGCTCGACGCCCGCGCCGGGCGGATCGCGGCGGCGCTGCGGGCGCGCGGCTGCGGGCCGGGCACGCGGGTCGGCGTCTGCCTGGAGCGCTCGGTGGACCTGGTGGCGGCCCTGCTCGGGGTGCTCAGGTCCGGCGCCGCCTACGTCCCGATCGACCCCACCTACCCGGCGGAACGGATCCGCTACACCGTCGAGGACTCCCGGGTGACCCTGCTCGTGGGCGCCGACGGCGTGGAGCTCGACGAGTTGCTCGCCGACGTCGCCGACGACGACGCGGTGGGCGCCGGGGCGGCGACGGTCGGCCCGGACGACCCCGCGTACGTCATCTACACCTCCGGCTCCACCGGCCGGCCGAAGGGGGTCCAGGTCCCGCATCGCAACGTGCTGGCCCTGCTCGCCGCGACCCGGGACGACTTCGGGCTCGGCCCGACGGACACCTGGACGATGTTCCACTCCAGCGCGTTCGACTTCTCGGTCTGGGAGATCTGGGGATGCCTGCTCACCGGCGGGCACCTGGTCGTCGTCCCGCACCTGGTGGTCCGGGACCCGGCCGAGTTCCACGCCCTGCTGCGCGCGGAGCGGGTGACCGTGCTCAACCAGACCCCGTCGGCGTTCGCGCAGCTCGTCGACGCCGACCGGCGGGCCGTGCGCCGGCTGGGGCTGCGCCTGGTGGTGTTCGGCGGCGAGCCGCTGGACGCCGGCATGCTGACCGGCTGGTTCGACCGGTACCCGGAGCGCGCCTGCCGGATGGTCAACATGTTCGGGATCACCGAGACCACCGTGCACGTCACCGCGCAGACCATCGACCGGGGTTTGGCCCTGGCCGGCACCCGCTCCGTGGGTCGCCCGTTGCCCGGCTGGTACGTCCACGTGCTCGACCCGGCGGGGCGGCTGCTGCCGCCCGGGGCCGCCGGGGAGATCCACGTCGGCGGCGCCGGGGTGGCCGACGGCTACCTGCACCGCGACGAGCTCACCGCCCAGCGCTTCCTGCCCGACCCCTGGCGGGGCGGGCGGATGTACCGCAGCGGCGACCGGGGCCGGCTGCTGCCGGACGGGCGGCTCGAGCACCTGGGCCGGCTCGACGACCAGGTCAAGATCCGTGGCTACCGGATCGAGCTGGACGAGATCCGTCAGGTGCTGCTCGACGACCCGGACGTGCTGGCCGTGGCGGTCACCGTGGACACCGGCGCGGACGCCGCCGACGCCCGGCTGCACGCGTACGTGGTGCTCGCCGACGGGGCCGACTCGACCGCCGACCTGCGCCGCCGGGTGGCCAGGATCCTGCCCGACTACATGGTGCCGGCCACGGTGACGCCGCTGCCCGCGCTGCCGCTCACCGCCAACGGCAAGCTCGACGCGGCCCGGCTGCCCGCGCCGGCCGTCCGGTCCCTGCCCGCCGCCCGGGAGCCCGCCGACGCCGGGGCCGGCGCCAGCCGCGCCGAGCGGATCCGAGTGGTCTGGGAGCGGGTGCTCGGCGCCGAGGTGGGGCCGGAGGACAACTTCTTCGACCTCGGCGGCAACTCCCTGCTCGCCCTGCGGCTGCTGCGTGAGCTGCGCGCGCAGGGTCTCGGCGAGTTCACCCCCCGCCACCTGTACGTGCACCCCACGGTCCGCGCCCTGGTCGGCGCGGGCGGAACGGAGCGGTGATGGCCGACGTCGACACGCTGACCCGCCTCTGGCCCCAGGTGCGCGAGGTGGCCGTCAAGGGCAGCTGCGCGTACGTGGTGGCCGACGACTACCTCGACCCGCTGCACCTGCGCGGCCTGCTCGCCCGGGAGCTGCCCGACGCCGACCTGCCCCGGCACATCGTGCAGGTGGACTCCCTCGACCCCGCCGACCTGGTCGAGCCGGACGACCGGTTCGGGGCGTACCTGCCGCCGCGCGACGACACCGAGCGCGTCCTGGTGCGCATCGCCGAACGCCTGCTCGACCTGCCGAAGCTGGGCGTGCTCGACGACTTCTACGCCGTCGGCGGCGACTCGCTCGCCGCGACGGGGCTGGCCGTCGAGGCGCAGCGGGCCCTCGGGGTGGGCGTCTCCCTCGCCGCGGTGCTGCGCAACCCCACGGTGGCCGGTCTCGCCGAGGAGATCGGCCGGGCCCGGGCGGCCGTGCCGCTGCCCCGCGCCGAGGCGGCGGACGCCTACCCGCTCTCCCCGCAGCAGCGCCGGGTCTTCCTCGCCCAGTCCCGCGACCCCGCCTCGGTGGCCTACAACCTGCCGCTGCTGGTGCCGCTGCCGGCGGACGTCGACCGCGCCCGGCTGGCGGACGCGTTCCGCGTCGTCATCGCCCGGCACGACATCCTCCGGACCGCCTTCGGCACCGAGGCGGGCCGGCCGGTGCAGCGGGTGCTGCCGGCCGTCGCGTTCGACCTGCCGGAGACCGGGGGCACCGGGCCGCTCCCGGTCGAGCCGTTCGACCTGGCCGCTCCGCCGCTGCTGCGGGCCGCCCTGCGGCGCACCGGTGACGGCCCGGTGCTGGCGCTGGACCTGCACCACATCGTCACCGACGGCCTCTCCCTGGCGTTGCTGCTGCGCGAGGTCGACACCGTCTACCGTGGCGGCGAACCACCCCCGGTCCCCGCCCAGTACGCCGACTACGCCGTATGGGCCACCTCCGGGGAACCGCCCGGGGGCGACTACTGGCGGCGGCGCTTCGCCGAGCCGCCGGCGCCCCTGCGGCTGCCCACCGACGCGGCGCGGCTGACCGGCCGGCCGGCGACGGCGCGCGCCGGCACCGTCGAGTTCGACGTCGGGGCGGAGCGGACCGCCGCGCTGCGGGCGCTGGCCCGGCGCGAGGGGGTGACCCTGTTCCAGGTCCTGCTCGCCGTCTACGCGACCTTCCTCGCCTCGGCGACCGGCGGGACCGACGTCACGGTGGGCACCCCGGTCGCCGGTCGCGGCGCCCCGGGCCTGGACGCGACCATGGGGATGCTGGTCAACACGGTCTGCCTGCGGCACCGGGTGCGACCGGAGGCCACCTTCCGGGAGCTGCTCACCGAGGTGGCGCACGACGTGGTCGACGCCTTCGCGCACCAGGACTACCCGTTCGACACGCTGGTCGCCGAGGTGCTGCCGGTGCGCGACCAGGACCGGCATCCGCTCTTCGACACGCTGTTCGCGATGCAGCACGCCGAGGTGGCCACCGCCGACTTCCTGGGGCGGCGGGTCGAGTTGGCCGTCGCGCCCACCGGCCAGGCCATGTTCGACCTGGACATGCAGGTCTACGAGCGCGCCGATTCGCTGCGCGTGCACTGGGCGTACGACGCCGGGCTGTTCCTGCCCGCGACGGTGCGGGCCTTCGCCGACCTCTGGCTGGAGCTCGCCGACACCGTCCTGGCCGACCCCGGGGTGCCGGTCGGCGAGCTGACCGGGGCACGCCCGGTGGCCGCCGGGGCGCCCTCCACCATCGACATCGAGTTGTGAGCCGGAGAGATCATGCAGTCGCTGATGACGCGGGGCCAGCTCAAGATCGCCGCGGCGCGCCGCCCGGAGCACGCCCGCCACTGGCGTGCCGTGCTCGACTCCGGCGCCGACCCGGTCGGCTTCCCCGCCGACCGCACCCCGGCGCCCGGCGCCCCGCCCGAGCCGGCGGCCGTCACCGTGCCGCTGGACGGGGCGCTGGTCGACCGGCTCGCCCGGGCCGGCCGGGGCGGCGAGGACGCCCGCCAGGTGCTGGTGACCGCCGCGGTCGCCGCCCTGCTGCGCCGCTACACCGGCGCCGACGACATGCTGGTCGGTCGTCCCGGCGAGGCGGGGCAGCTGGCCGGCATGCTGCCGCTGCGGGTGCGCTGCGCGGCGGAAACCAGCTACCGCGACCTGGTCGGGCAGCTGCGCACGGCGGTGCCCGAGGCGGCCCGCCACGCCGACTATCCGGTCGAGCTGCTCGCCGAGGAACTGGCGGCGGACGCCGGTCCCGGCCCGCACCCGCTCGTCGACGTGGCGGTGGGGGGCGCCGCCCCGGACGACGCCGGGGTCGGGGTGTTCTTCGCCCTCGGCGCCGCCGAGGTGACGGTCCACCACGACGCCCGCCGCTACGACGGCGCCACGGCCGAGCGGATCGGCGCCCACCTGGCGCTGCTGCTGGGCCGGGCGCTGGCGGAGCCGGACGCGCCGGTGGCGGGCCTGAGCCTGCTGACCGACGCCGACCGGGACGTGCTCCGGGGACTCAACGACACCGCCGTCGAGGAGGAACCGGCCGGCCGGCCGGACGAGTGGGTCGCCCGGTGGGCCGCCGCGCGGCCGGACGCCGTCGCCGTCCGCACCGCCGACGGCAGCTGGACGTACGCGGAACTGGAGGCCCGGGTGGCCGCGTACGCCGAGCGGCTGCGCGGCGCCGGGGTGGGCGCGGAGTCGATCGTGGCCGTGCTCGCCGACCGCTCCCGCGAGCAGCTGGTGGCGATCCTGGCCACCCTGCGGGCCGGCGGCGCCTACCTGCCGGTCGACCCCGGCTACCCGGCGGCGCGCGTCGCCTACCTGCTCGACGACAGCGGGGCCGCCGTGGTGCTCGCCGCCGACCCGGCGCGGGTGCCCGACGGCGTGCCGGTGCTCCCGCTGCCGGCCGCCGGCCCGGTGCCCGCCGCCGCGTCGCCCGGGCCCGGCGCGCCGCGCGACGGGCGGGACCTCGCGTACGTCATCTACACCTCCGGCTCGACCGGCGCCCCGAAGGGCGCGATGATCGAGCACCGGTCGCTTGCCAACCGGCTGGCCTGGATGCAGCGCTTGTACCCGATCGGCCCCGCCGACGTGATCCTGCACAAGACCCCCACCACCTTCGACGTGTCGGTGTGGGAGCTGTTCTGGTGGGCCCGGGAGGGCGCCTCCGTCTGCCTGCTCGCGCCCGGCGCGGAGCGCGACCCGGAGGCCATCATCGCGGCGGTCGAGGCGCACGGCGTCACCACCGTGCACTTCGTGCCGTCGATGCTGGGCGCCTTCCTCGACTACCTCGGCACCGCCGACCCCCGGCGGTTGGCGAGCCTGCGGCAGGTCTTCGCCAGCGGCGAGGCGCTGGGCCCCCGGCAGGTGGACCGGCTCGCGGAGCTGCTGCCCGCCGCGACGCTGGTCAACCTCTACGGGCCCACCGAGGCCACCGTCGACGTCTCGCACCACCGCTGCCGGCCCGGCGGGGAGCGGGTGCCGATCGGCCGGCCGGTGGACAACACCCGCCTGTACGTGCTCGACGAGCGGCTGCGCCCCCAGCCGGTGGGGGTGCCGGGGGAGTTGTGCGTCGCCGGGGTGCAGCTCGCCCGGGGCTACCTGAACCGGCCGGAGCTGACCCGGGACCGCTTCGTGGCCGCGCCGGAGGTGGGCGAGGAGCGGGTGTACCGCACCGGCGACCTGGCCCGGCTGCTGCCCGACGGCACGGTCGACTACCTCGGCCGCCTCGACCACCAGGTGAAGGTGCGCGGCTACCGCGTCGAGCTGGGCGAGGTGGAGGAGGCGCTGCGCGGGCATCCGGGCGTCAAGGACGCCGTGGTGGTGGCCCGGGACGGCAACCTGATCGGCTACGTCGTCGCCGACGAGCCGGTGGGCGAGGCGACGCTCACCGCCCACCTGGGCGCCCTGCTGCCGAGCTACCTGGTGCCCGCCCGGGTGGTCGAGCTGGCGGAGTTCCCGCTGTCGGGCAGCGGCAAGCTGGACCGGCGGGCGCTGCCCGAGCCGGCCGCGCCGCAGCGGCCGTACGTCGCGCCGCGCAGCGGGCCGGAGCGGATCCTCGCCGACATCTGGGCCGACGTGCTGGGTCTCGACCGCATCGGCGTGGAGGACAACTTCTTCGCCATCGGCGGTAACTCGATCCACTTCGTCACCGTGCTGGCCCGGGCGCACGCGGCCGGGGTCGACCTCACCTTCCAGCAGCTGTTCCGCCACCCGACGATCGCGGCGCTGCTCGCGGCCGGCCCGCCCGACGCCCAGCGGGCGGTGACGCACCCGCCGTTCGCCCTGCTCGACGAGGCGGACCGGGCCCTGCTGCCCGCCGGGGTGGTCGACGCGTACCCGCTCGGGCAGCTCCAGGCGGGGTTGATCTACGAGAACGAGCTGTCCCGGGGCGCCGCCCAGTACCACGACATCATCAGCTTCCTGATCAACGCGCCGTTCGACGAGGCGACGTTCACCGAGGCGGTGCGGATCCTCGTCGCGCGCCACCCGATCTTCCGGACCAGCTACCACCTGACCGGCTTCGCCGAGTACCTGCAACTCGTGCACGCCGACGCGCCGAGCCCGCTGTGGGTGGTGGACCTGCGCGACCGCGACCCGGCCGAGCAGGAGCGCTGGTACGCCGACTGGCACGCGCGCGAGCAGTCGTACCGGTTCCGCTGGCAGGAGCCGGGCCTGGTCCGCATCCACGTGCACGTCCTCGGCGACGAGCTCTACCGCTACAGCGTCAGCCAGCACAACTCGGCGTTGGACGGCTGGAGCATCACCCTGCTGCACACCCAGCTCTTCGACACCTACTACCGGCTGCTGGCCGGGGACCGGCCGGACGAGCAGCCGGCCGAGAACCACTTCCGCGACTACATCGGGCTGGAACGCCGGGCGCTGGAGTCGGCGGCGGACCGCGACTTCTGGCGCGGCGTCCTCGCCGCGGGCGGGGTGACCGAGCTGCCCCGGTGGGAGCCGCCGGCCGTCCCGGCCGAGCGGCCGGTGGTCTTCCACGAGGTGGAGATCGACGAGGCGCTCTCCGAGCGGCTGCTGCGCGCGGCCGACCGGTTGGCGGTGCCGCTGAAGACCGTGCTGCTGGCCGCGCACGTCAAGGTGGTCGGCGCGCTCGCCGGGGACACCGAGGTGGTCACCGGGTACGAGCAGAGCGGGCGGCCCGAGGCGGAGGGCGCCACCGGGGCGCTGGGGCTGTTCCTCAACACGGTGCCGATGCGGGTGGACCTCGGCGACGGCTCCTGGGCCGACCTGGTCCGGGCGGTGTACCGCGCGGAGGCGGACCTGCTGCCGCACCGGCGCTACCCGATGGCGCAGATGAAGGCGGACGCCGGCACCACCGACCTGCTGTTCGAGACCGTCTTCAACTACACCCACTTCTACCTGCTCAAGCAGCTGCGCGAGCTGCCCGGCTTCGACCTGCTCGACGTGCAGGTCAGCACGGAGACGGAGTTCGCGCTGCGTGCCGAGTTCATGCGGGACTTCTTCACCGACCGGGTCCGGCTGAGCCTGCACTACCACTCGGCGGCCTTCACGCCGGAGCAGGCGGCGGGGATTGGCCAGGTGTACCGGCGGGCGCTGGCGGAGCTGGCGACCGACCCGGAACGCGCCCACGACGGGCTGCGACCCGGCCTGCCCGAGCCCCGGGTCACGCCGGCCCGGCGCCGCTTCGACCGGGCCGACCCGGCGACGCGCCGGCCGGAGGCGCCGGCGGGGCGCACCGCGCCGGGCACGCCCGTCGCCCGGCGGATCGCCGAGGCGTGGGCGCGGGCGCTCGACGTGCCGGTGGCCGGGATCGCCGAGGAGGACAACTTCTTCGACCTGGGCGGCAACTCGCTCGCCGCGATGCGGGTGATCGCCGCGCTGCGGCCCCTGGTCACGCTGCGGCAGCTGATGACCACCTCCACGCTCGGCCCGCTGGCCCGGGTCGTCGAGGCGGACGCCCCGCCGGAGGACCGGCTGCTGCAACCGCTGTCCCCGCCGGGCGCCGCGCACGACCGGGTGCTGGTCTGCTTCCCGTACGCGGCGGGCAGCCCGCTCGCCTTCCGGCCGCTGGCCGAGGCGCTCGCCCCGCACCGGATCGCGGTGCACGCCGTGGCGCTGCCCGGGCACGACGTCAGCCGGCCCGAGCCGCTGCTGGACCTGCCAGAACTGACCCGCCGGGTGGCCGCCGAGATCGGGGAGCTGGGCGGCCGGCCGGTGCTGGTCTGGGGGCACTGCGTCGGCGCGGCGGCGGCGATCGAGGTCACCCGGCTGCTCGCCGCCGCCGGCCGGGCACCCGAGCGGCTGTTCCTCGGCGGCAAGCTGCTGCGCGGTCCGGAGGAGATCGACGCCAGCATCGCGGAGGTCACCGGCATGGCGCCGGCGGACGTGGTGGGCTGGCTGGTGGACCAGACCGGCTTCACCGAGCTGGACGGCCTGGACGCGGAGCACGTCGACGCGCTGGTCGCCGCCTTCCGGCACGACGCCGTCGGCTCGCACCGCTACCTGCGGGACCGGGCGGGGGAGCCCCTGTCGGTGCCGGTCACCGTGGTGGTGGCCGCCGACGACCCGCTGACGGCCGGGCCGGGCGCGGCACACGAGGCGTGGCGACGGATCGCCGCCGACGTGGAGCTGAGGGAGATCGACGGGGGCGGGCACTACTTCTGCCGCACCCGCGCGGCCGACGTGGCCGCTATCGTCGGCGCGACGGGAACGGGCGCGCCGCCGGCGGCCTCCGCCGTACCGTCCGCCCGCCGTCCTGGGGAGGATCATGTCTGACCGTACGCCGACCGCGCGGAGCGAGTTCGTCGCCGGAGCCCGCTCGATGGTGCCGTTCCTGCTCTCCGCCTTTCCGCTGGGCGTGATCGGCGGCACCCTCGGCCTGGCCGCCGGGTTGTCCTACCTGGAGACGTTCGGCCTGGCCATGGTGGTCAACTCCGGGACCGCGCAGTTCATCGGCTTCAAGCTGATCTCGGAGGGCGCGGCGTGGCCGGTCATCGTCCTGACCACGCTGATCCTCAGCCTGCGGATGCTGATCTACTCCACGCTGCTCGCGCCGCACGTGCGCGAGCTGCCGCAGCGCTGGCGGCTGCTGCTGGGCTTCGGCCTGATCGACGCGGTGTTCTTCGTGGCCTTCGACCGGATCAAGGGCGACGAGCCGGCCCGGCGCAAGAGCATGTTCTACTTCGGTGCCTCCGCCGTCATGTACGTCAACTGGGCCATCGCCACCGTGGTCGGCATGATCGCCGGTCACCTGCTGCCGGAGCGGCTGCGCTCCGGCCTGGACTTCCCGATGACCGCGGTCTTCCTGGTGGTGCTCGCCTCGGCGCTGGTCGGCTGGAAGGTCTGGACGACGGCCGTCTCCGCCGGGGCGCTCGCCCTGCTCCTGCTCGGGCTGCCCTACAACCTCGGCCTGATCGTGGCGGCGTTCGGCGGCGCGTTCGTCGGCATGGCCTGCGAGGTGGTCCAGCGGCGGTGGTTCCCGCCGAAGCCGGCGGAGGAACCGGCGGAGCCGGGCGAGCCGGGGGAGACGTCGGCGGAGCCGGGCGGGACGGGGCGGGAACCGCGAACGCCGCAACCGCGTACCGCCGGGGCGGCGGCCGGGGAACGCCGGGCCGTCGAGACGACCCGTGACACGGACGGAAGGTGACGGGAATGTCCATGCTGCTGCTCATCCTCGGGATGGGGCTCGCCACCTTCGCGCCCCGGTACCTGCCGCTGCTGGTCTTCCGCGACCGCGTGCTTCCCGACGGCGTCAAGGTCTTCCTCGGCTACCTCCCGCCGGCGCTGCTGGCGGCCATCGCCGTCCCGTCGGTGATCGCACCGGTGGACAACCGGATCGAGATCACCGTCGTCACCGTGCCGTACCTGGTGGCCGGCCTGGTCACGTTGGTGACCGGTCTCTTCGTCGAGCGTTTCATGATCGTCTGGACGGTGGGGCTGGTGGTCTTCTTCGGCCTGCGCTGGTGGCTGGGGGCCGGGTGACGGCCGCGCGTCCCGCCGACCGCGCCCCGCTGCGGGTCGCGGCCGGCCAGGTCACCGCCGTCCCCGGCGACCTGGCCGGCAACGCGCGGACCGCGGCGGAGAGCATCGCCGAGGCGGCGGCCCGCGGCGTGCATCTGGTCGTCTTCCCCGAGCTGTCGCTCTGCGGCTACGACGTCGGCCTGCTGCGCGACGACATCGCCCGGTGCGCCGTCGAGCCGGGCGGTCGCCCGCTCGACGTCGTCGCCGAGGCCTGCCGCACCCACGGGGTGGTGGCGGTGGTCGGCGGCTGCCGGCGGCGCGCCGACGGCTGGGCGATCGGCGCGCTGGTGGTCGGCGCGGACGGCCGGCTCGCCGCCGGCTACGACAAGCGCCACCTCGACGGCCACGAGCGGGAACTGTTCGTGCCGGGCCACGCCGACACCCTGGTAGAGGTGCGCGGCTGGCGGCTCGGCCTCGGGATCTGCTACGACGCGAGCTTCCCCGAACATCCCCGCGCGCTGGCCCTCGCCGGCGCCGACGCCTACCTCTGCCCGGGGGCGTTCACGACGGGGGACTCCGACCACCGCCGCGGCGTGTACTTCCCGGCCCGCGCCCTGGAGAACACCTGCTACGTGCTGTTCGCCAACTTCGCGGGATCGCACGGCGGCTGGGAGTTCGCCGGTCGCAGCGCCGTGTACGCTCCCGACGGGCGGGTCCTCGCCGACGCGGGCACGGGCCCCGGGCTCGCCGTCGCCGACCTGGACGACGCCGTCCTGCGCCGGCACCGTGACGCGCTGCGGATGCTCGCCGACCGGGCCGCGCCCGTGCCGCCCCCGGCGGCCGTACCCGTCCGGGCCGGGTGACCGCCCGTCCGCCGGGGCCGACCCGTCGCCCGACGCCCCCACTCGTCCGACCCGCCGCCCCGGCGGGCGGCCCACCACGTGAGGAGAACCTGTGACCGGCACCGGCACGATCGCTGTCCACGGCGACGACGGGTTGAGCCCGGGCGGGGCGGTGTCGCCGCCGATCGTGCAGAGCGCCACCTTCAGCGCCGAGTCCGACGAGCAGTTCACCGCCATCGCCACCGAGACCCGCGGCCACGCCTTCTACACCCGCTACGGCAACCCGAACCACGCGCAGGTCGCCGCCGTGGTCGCCGAGCTGGAGGGCGCCGAGGCAGGCATGGTCACCGCCTCCGGGATGGGCGCGATCAGCACGATCGCCCTGGCCCTGCTCTCCGCCGGGGACCACGTCATCGTGCAGCGCAGCACGTACGGCGGCACGACGTCCCTGGTCACCGGCCTGCTGGCCCGGTTCGGGGTGGCCTTCACCCAGGTGGACCAGACCGACACCGACGCCTTCGCCCGGGCGCTGCGCCCGCAGACCCGGCTGGTCCTGGTGGAGACCCCGAGCAACCCCCTGCTCGAACTGACCGACCTGGCCGCCGTCGTCGAGCTGGCGCACGCCCACGACGCGCTGGTCGCGGTCGACAACACCTTCGCCACCCCGGTCAACCAGCGGCCGGCCGACTTCGGCGCCGACCTGGTGTGGCACAGCGGGACGAAGTACCTCGGCGGGCACTCCGACGTCTCGGCCGGGGTGATCGTCGGCTCCGCCGACCTGGTCGACCGGGTCTGGCAGACCGCCATCGTCACCGGCAGCACCCTCGGCCCGATCGACGCCTGGCTGCTGCTGCGGGGCATCCGGACCCTGTCGCTGCGGGTGGACCGGCACAACGCCAACGCGCTGGCCCTGGCCCGGGCGGTCGAGGGCCACCCGGCCGTGCGACGGGTCCGCTACCCGGGGCTGCCGACGCACCCCCAGCACGAGCTGGCCGGCCGGCAGATGACCGGCTTCGGCGGGGTGCTCAGCGTCGAGCTGCGCGACGGGCGGGCGGCGGCCGGGCTGCTGAACGGCCTCCGCCTGGCCAAGCGGGCGGCCAGCCTGGGCAGCGTCAGCACCCTCGTGGTGCACCCGCGCTCGATGTGGGCCGGGATCGTGGACGCCGAGCAGTTGGCCGCCACCGGCATCGGCGAGGGCCTCGTCCGGGTCTCCACCGGCATCGAGGACACCGAGGACCTCGTGGCCGACTTCCTGGCGGCCCTCGACGCGGCGGACCGGACGCAGTAGCGCTCCGGCCGGCCGCGCCGCTCAGCGGTCCGGGCTCCCGGCCGGCGCCATCACGCGCAGCGCGTTGGCGTCGAGGCCGATCCGGATCGGCGTACGGCCGCACAGCTCGCCGTCGACCTCGACGCGCGCCGGCCGGTCGGTCTCCAGCCACAGTTCCCCGACGGCGAGGAACGGCTCGTCGCCGACGGAGCGCCGGTGCCCGGTCGCCGCGTTGCGGGCGGTGTCCCGCACCAGCCCGCGGCGGTTCGCGCCGCCGACCGGGTACGCGACCAGCAGCCGGTCGTCGGCGTCGGCGTCGGCGGCGATCGGGCGGCCGGCGTGGAAGCCGCCGTTGGCGACGTACACCTGGTGGGTGACGAACTCGTGCCGGGCGTCGCCGGCGCGGACGGTGACGCGCAGCGGGCGGTGCCGGGCCAGCAGGGCCAGGGCGGTGAGCGGGTACGCCAGCCGGCCGGTGACCCGCTTCAGGCGCGGTGGCGTGCGGAGCATGATGTCGGCGGAGAGGCCGACGCCGACGTGGTTGGTGAAGCGCATCCCGCCGGCCAGGCCGAGGTCGACGTCGATCACCGTGCCGCCGGTCAGCACGTCGACGGCCCGGTCGAGGTCGAGCGGGACGCCGACGGTGCGGGCGAAGTTGTTGGTGGTGCCCAGCGGCAGCAGGCCGAGCGCGACGTCGCGGTGGGCGAGCACCCGCGCGGCGGCGCTGAGGGTGCCGTCCCCGCCGCCGGCCACCAGCAGGTCCGGCCCGAGGTCGGCGGCCGCGGCGAGGACGCGGTCGAGCTGGCCGGGCTGGTCGACGGGGAAGTCGCCGAGCAGTCGGAAGCCGGCCGCCGTCAGCCGCGCCCGGGCCTGCTCGTGCAGGTGGCGGCCCCGGCGGGAGTGGGCGTTGACGACGAGGACGGCCCGCCGGTCCCGCCGGATGGCCGCGCCCAGTTCCTGCTTCGTCCGCATGGGCCCCGACCCTATCGGCATCCGGGACGCCGGCACGCCGGCGGGAGGATTCGCAGGCATAGAAGGCCGTCGACGCAATCGCTAGGGTGTCGGGGAGGAGCGTTTCCACCCTGGAGGTGTTGATGCGAACACAGGTCATCCGCGCGGTCGGCGTCCTGACGGCGGGAGGGGCCCTGGTGGCGCTGGGCGCCACCGGCGCGCAGGCCGGCCCGGTCGTGCCGCGGCACGCCGTGGTCGTCTGCCAGAGCGCCAGCTTCTACGCCAACTACGACTCGGCGAGCGGTCCGCACGGGTTCAAGCGCACGCTGGAGTACGGCAACAGGATCGGCCACACGCCCGGCGCGCATCCCGTCTACAACGGCTGGGCCGCCACCTTCGACTTCGGGCCCAACGACTGGGGCTACGTGCGGATCGAGTGCATCGGAGGCTACGACTCGTGGTGAGCGGGAAAGCCGTGCGCCGGCTCGGCGCGTCGCTGGCGGCCGGCTGCGCCGTGCTGGTGCTCACTGCGACGCCCGGGCACGCCGCGAACGGGACGATCGGGCAACGGGAGACGGTGTGCGCCCAGGATCTCTTCGTCCGCACCGACCCGAACGGCGCGTGGATGGGCACCCTCTACCGCGGCCAGACCTTCCTCGTCGAGGGGCCGCGCAGCGGCGGCTACGTCTACGGCTTCGCCTACGGGCACGTCAACCGGCGCGGGTGGGTGCAGGACGGCTGGTTCTGCTGACCCCGCCCGGCGCGTGACGGACGGGGCCCCGGGCGGCGCCCGGGGCTCCGTCACAGCCCGGCAGTCCGTATCCGGCTCACCGGGCCGGCGTCAGCCGCCCGGTGCGCCGCCGGTGGGCGCGGATCAGGTCGGCGTAGCGCAGGCCGCTCGCCTTGAGCGTCCGGCGCTGGGTGGGGTAGTCGACGTGCACCAGGCCGAAGCGCTTGTCGTACCCGTACGCCCACTCGAAGTTGTCCAGCAGCGACCAGACGAAGTAGCCGGCCAGCGGCACGCCCCGCTCGACCGCCGCCGCGCACGCCGCCAGGTGCCGCTCCAGGTGCTCGGTCCGCTCCCGGTCCTCGATCGCGCCGTCGGCGGTGACCTCGTCCGGCCACGCCGAGCCGCTCTCCGTGACGAGCAGCCGCGCCGGGGCGTACTCCTCGGTCACCGCGACCAGCAGCCGTTCCAGCCCGGCCGGGTACGCCTCCCAGCCCATCGCGGTGCACACCGCGCCCGGCACCGGCACCTGCCGGGCGTACGGCGGCGGTCCCGCCGGGTCGTCGGCCACCACCTGCCGGAAGTAGTAGTTCAGGCCGAGGTAGTCGGTGGGGGTGGCGACGACGGCCAGGTCGTCGCCCCGCACGGGCGGCTCGACGCCGTACGTGGCGACCATGTCGGCCGGGTAGCCGCGCCCGTGCAGCGGGTCGAGCCACCAGCGGTTGACGTGGCCGTCCATCCGCCGGGCGGCGGCCACGTCCTCGGGCCGGTCGCTCGCCGGCTCGCAGGGGCTGGGGTTGAGCACGATCCCGACGGAGGCGGGCCGGGCGGCGGCGGCCCGGATCGCCCGGGTGGCCAGTCCGTGCCCGAGCAGGACGTGGTGCGAGGCGCGCACCGCCCGGGCCAGGTCCCGCTCGCCGGGGGCCATCCGGCCCTCCAGGTGCCCGATCCAGGACACGCAGAGCGGCTCGTTGACGGTGGTCCAGTCGGCGACCCGGTCGCCGAGGCGGGCCGCCACGACGGCGGCGTAGTCGGCGAACGCCTCGGCGGTGTCCCGCTCCGGCCAGCCGCCCCGGTCCTGCAACGCCTGCGGCAGGTCCCAGTGGTAGAGCGTCACGAACGGTCGGATCCCCGCCGTCAGCAGGGCGTCGACCAGTCGGTCGTAGAAGTCCAGGCCCTTCGGGTTGACCCGGCCGACGCCGTCGGGCCGCACCCGGGGCCAGGCCACCGAGAACCGGTACGCGTCCACCCCGAGCCGCCGCATGAGCGCCACGTCCTGCGGCCACCGGTGGTAGTGGTCGCAGGCCACCGCGCCGGTGTCGCCGTTGTCGACGGCGCCCGGCACGTCGCAGAAGGTGTCCCAGATGGACGGCGCGCGGCCGTCGGCGCGGACGGCCCCCTCGATCTGGTACGCGGCGGTGGCGACCCCCCAGAGGAAGTCGGGCGGCAGCGTGGACAGGTCCGGCACGGGTGGGCTCTCCTTCGGATGTGCGGCCGAGATGGCCTCGTGTGCGGCCGTCACGGCCTCACCTGACCGCGCCGGCGGTGAGGCCGGCGACGAAGTAGCGCTGCAACGCCAGGAAGCCGGCCACCACCGGGACGCTGACCACCAGCGACGCGGCCATCACCTGGTTCCAGTAGACGTTGAACTGGGTGGAGTAGCCCTGCAGGCCGACGGCGAGGGTGCGGCTGCCCTCGTCGGTCATCACCGAGGCGAAGAGCACCTCGCCCCAGGCGGTCATGAAGGCGTAGACGGCGACGGCGACGACGCCCGGCACCGCCGTGGGCAGGATGACCCGGAACAGGGTCCGCAGCGGGCCGGCGCCGTCGACCTGCGCCGCCTCGTCGAGGCCGCGGGGGATCGAGTCGAAGTAGCCGACCAGCATCCAGATCGAGAACGGCAGGGAGAACGTCAGGTAGGTGATGATCAGCCCGGTGCGGCTGGCGTACAGCTGGATGCCGGTGGCGGTGCCGAGGTTGACGTAGATCAGGAACAGCGGCAGCAGGAAGAGGATCCCGGGGAACATCTGGGTGGAGAGCACGGTCACCGAGAACAGCCCCCGGCCCCGGAAGCGGTACCGGCTGACGGCGTACGCCGCGAAGATCGCCACGGTGACGGAGAAGACCGCCGCCACGGTCGAGACGACGAGGCTGTTGACCAGGTAGCGGCCCAGCGGCACGGTCGACCACATGTCGACGAACGCCTGCGCGGTCGGGCGCCGGGGCCACCAGGTGAAGGCGCCCTGCACGTCCTGCAACGGCTTGAGCGCCGAGCTGAGCATGACGTAGAGCGGGACGAGCACGAAGAGCGCGAGCAGGGTCAGCACGATCCGGCGGGCCCAGCGCTCGGCGGCGGTCTCACGCATCGTTCCTCCGGCGGTTGGTGGCCAGCAGGTACCCGGCGGTGACCAGGAGCAGGAACAGCAGCAGCGCCACGGACATCGCCGAGCCCGCGCCGAAGTCCCAGGTCTTGAAGGAGCTGCGGTAAATGTGCAGGGAGATCAGGTTCGCCTGCTCGGGGGCGGAGCCGCCGAAGAGCACGTACGGGGTGTTGAAGTCGTTGAAGGTCCAGAGGAAGAGCACCAGCAGCAGGACCAGGTTGACCGGGCGCAGCATGGGCAGCGTCACCGAGCGTAGCCGCCGCCAGAACCCGGCCCCGTCCATGGCGGCGGCCTCGTACAGCTCGCCGGGGATGTTCTGCAGGCCGGCCATGACGCAGAGGAAGGCGAACGGCCAGGACCGCCAGACCGAGACGGTCAGCAGTGCGACGAAGCTGTTCTCCCCGATCAGCCAGAACGGCCGGTCGTCGAGCAGGTGGAGCTGGTCGACCAGGACGTGGTTGACCAGGCCGGTGTCCCGCTGGAAGAGGAAGCTCCAGGTGATCACGGCGGTGTAGACGGGCAGCGCGTACGGGGTGAGGAAGAGCGCGCGCAGCACGCTGCGGCCGCGGAAGGGGCGTTGCAGCAGCACGGCGGCGGTGGTGCCGAGCACCCAGGAGAGCCCGACCGAGGCCACCGTGTAGCCGACGGTCACCCCGAACGAGTGCAGCAGCCCGGCCCCGACGGCCGAGTCGACGTCGAGCACCACGCGGTAGTTCTCCCCGCCCACGAAGGGCGCGGTGGACCAGTCGCGGATGTGGAACTGGGTCAGCTCCCGCAGGCTCATCCACGCCCCGACGAGCATCGGGACCACGTGGATCGCCAGCTCCAGCACGACGGCCGGGGCGAGCAGCAGGTACGGCAGCAGCGACCGGCGGCGCCCGGGGGAGCGCCGCCGCGCCGGGGTCGTGCGGCGGGTGGGCCGCGGCGGTGCGGCGACGTCCCGGGAGGGCGTGGTGGTGGACATCGGGGTCCTCTCGCTGGGTGGCCGTGGGAGGGTCGGCGTCCCTCCCACGGCCACCGGTCCGGCGGGGTCAGCGCATCTGCTGCTGGGCCCGGGTCAGCTTCTGCCGGACGCTCTCCTCGGTGACGGGCCTGCCGCTGGCGGCGTCGGCGAAGAGTTCCTTGATGGCGGTGCCGACGAGGGTCTCGAAGGTGCTCTCGTCGGGCACCTGCGGCAGCGGGGCCGCCGTGGTGGCGAGGGTCTGCTGGAGCACCTTCTGCTCCGGGGCGGCGAACGCCGGGTCGCTCGCCACGGTGGAGACGGCGGGCAGCGAGCCGTACGTCTTGTTCAGCGCCACCTGCTCGGCGTCGCTGGTCATGAACTTGACAAACTCCAGCGCGGCGTCGGCGTTCTTCGTGTGCTTGAACACCGCGAGGTTGATCCCGGCGACCATGCTGTTGACCTTCTTGCCGCCGGCGGGCGGGGCGGCCGGGAACGGCACCGGGGCGATGCCGTACGCGTCGGGGGCCATGTTCTGCGACTTCAGGTTGGACCCGGCGGCCTGCCAGAGCAGCATGGCGGCCTTGCCGTTGGCGAAGTCGGAGACCGACTGGTTCTGCGCGTACTCGGCGTTGCTCGGGTTGACGATCCTGTCGACGGCCATCAGGTCGACGTACCGCTTGACGGCGGCGACGTTCTGCGGGGTGTCGAAGGTGGGCCTGCCGGCGGAGTCGAACCACTCGCCGCCGTACTGCTGGCTGAAGGTGAAGGCGTGGTGGGCGTTCTCCGACGGGTTGGCCCCCTCGACCGCGAGGCCCCACCGGTCGCCGCCGGTCAGCTTGCGGCCGACCTCGGCGACCTGCTCCCAGGTGGTGGGCGGGCTGGTGACGCCGGCGTCGGCGAACGCCTTCTTGTTGTAGTAGAGGGCGTAGGCGAGGCTGTAGAGCGGCACCGCGGCCGGCGGCTTGCCGGGGGCGCCGGCGGCGGCCAGCGCCGCGGGCACGAACCGGTCCTTCCCGCCGACCTTGGCGAGGGTGGCGTCGTCGAACTCGACCAGCGCGCCGGTGGCCTGTAGCGACGCCGACCAGGTGTTGCCGATGTTGACCACGTCCGGGCCCTGGCCGGAGGTGGCGGCGGTGAGCAGCCGGTTGAGCAGGTCCGACCAGGGCACCACCTCGACGTTGACCTTGATGCCGGTCTGCTGCTCGAACTTGTCGAGTTCCGGCTGGAGGATCTGCTTGTCGGCCTCCAGGCTGGCGCCCTGGTTGCTGGCCCAGTAGGTGAGGGTCCTGCCCGCGCCGGAGGAGCCGCCGGAGTCGCCGCAGGCGGTGAGTGCGGTGGCGGCCAGCACGGCCGCCGTGAGTATCGCGAGGTGTCGTCTCGACACGGTATGCCCTTCCGTTGCACGTGGTGGGGGTCGCCGGCGCTCCGTCGGGGGACGGGGGTGACGGG
>NZ_JBPQTK010000064.1:0-32537 GCF_051386315.1 Micromonospora sp. URMC 107 | reverse complement strand
CCCTCCCCCGCCCCCGTCGTCGACCGCCACCTGGCTCGACGCCGACGACCCGGAGCACCCGCCGGAGGCGTCCTCCCGCGAGGTGCAGAACATCCCCCTCGGGCTCGGCGCGCTGCTGCTCGGGGTCGCCGCCGTGGTCTTCGCCGCGGTGGCCACCAGCTCGATGGACGCCCTGGCCCGGCTGGGCGTCCTGCTGCTCGCGACCGTGCTGATGCTGCTCGCCCCGCCGGTGCTGGCCCGGCGCGGGCTCACCTCGACCGCCGAGACCATCTCCGCGGTCGGCCTGCTCCTGGTGCCCCTCGCCGGCTACGCGCTGTGGGCGGTGGACCGGATCGGCAGCGGCGCCTCGGGCGCGGTCTTCGCCGGGATCATCTTCGCCGTCACCGCCGGCGTCTCCTTCGGCTACGCGGGCTGGACAGGGCTGCGCGCGCCCCGGTTCGCCACCGTGCTGGCCGCCCAGCCGGTGCTGCCGCTGCTGGCGTACGACCGGATCACCGGCCCGGGCGGCTGGGCGCTGGTGCTGACCGCGGTGGCCCTGCTCGACCTCTGGCTGGCGCGTTCGACGGTCACCGTGGAGCGGCCGGTGCGCCGGGACCTGCCCGAGCCCTCGGCCGCGCCCGCCGGATCCCCGGCCGCGCCCCGGCAGCGCCGCGCCGACGGCCGACCGGAGGGGGCGCCCGAGGAGGCCGGCGAGGTGCTCGACGGCGGGCTGCCGGCGCAGGAACGCGCCCCGGCCACCCGGCCGGTGCCGTGGCTGCGCGAGCTGACCTGGGTGCTGCACGGGGTGGCGGTCGCCCTCGCCCTCGCGTACGCCGTCTCCGCCCTGCTCCGCGCGAGCACCGTGCCGGCCGCCACCGGGGCCGGGCTGGCACTGCTGCTGGCCGCCGCGGTGGGGCTGGCCGGGACGCTGGTGCTGCGCCGCCCACCGCTGCCCGACCTCGGCGCCGGGATCTTCACCCTCGCCGTGATCGGCGCGCTGAGCCGGATCGCCTCGGTGGCCTTCCCCGGGCGGGCGCTGCTGCTGATCGCGGCGGTCATCACGCTCACCGGGCTGGCCGTCCGGGCGGTGCCGGCGGCGGCCCGACGCGGGCCGCAGCTCGCCTCGGCGGTGGCGCTCACGGTCAGCGGAGTGGTGGTCGCGGGGGGCGCCCTGCGTGCCGGGGTCGCCCCCGTCCGGGCCGCGCTGCCGGCCTGGGCGGCCGACCTGGACCACTACCCGGCCGAGCTGGCGGCGGGCGCGGGCCCGGCCGCCTGGCAGCTCGCCGCCAGCGCCTTCCTGCTGACCGTCGCCGCGGTGCTGGCCCTGCCGCCGGAGATCCGCCGGGAGTTCGCCGTGGTCGGCGCGGCGCTGACCGCGCTCGCCGTACCGGCGTCGTTCGGCCTCGGGTGGGCGGTGGCGCCCTGGCCGATGGTGCTGACGGCGGTCGGTATCGGGGTGGTCGGGCTCTCCGCCCGCACCGAACGCGCGGCCCTGGCGCACGCGGCGGCCGCCGCCGGCGTCGGCCTGTTCGGCGCGGGCGCGGGACTGGCCCGGCCGGCGTTGACCACCGCGGTCCTGCTCACCCTGTTCGCCGCCGGGGTCCTGGTCGCCGTGGCGCCCCGGATGCGACTCGCCCCGGCGGCGGCCGACACGGTCTCGGCATGGGCCGCCGGGGGCGCGGCGTTCGCGCTGCCGGGTGCGGTGGCCGCCTTCGTCGCCGCCACCGTGCCCACCGACCCCACGCCCACCCCGGCGAGCCTGCGTGAGGTCACCGTCCCGGTGCTCGCGGCCAGTTTCCTGGCGGTCTGCGCCACCCTCGGCTATGCCGCCATCGTGCAGGTCTCCCAGCGCCGCATCCCGACGCCGCTGGCGGTGGGCACCGCCCTCGGTGCGGTCACGGTCACCGCCGCCGCGTTCGGGGCCCCGGGGGCCACCGCCGCCGACGCCTGGGTCGGCGGCCTGCTGCTCGTCGCCGCCGCGATGGTGGTGTTCGCCGGCCCCATCGACGCCGGCCGACGCTCCGACCTCAACCTGGACGGTTCCGACCTGGCCGCCGCGGCGGTGACCGCCGCCCTGATCGCCACCCTGGCCCGGATCGCGGCCGTCCTCGCCCCCGGCGGGCAGCTCGCCGTCGCCGCCGCGCTGGTGCTGCTGGTGGCCGTGGCCGCAAGGGCGATGCCGGAGGAGTGGCGACGCGGGCCGATCGTCGGCCTCGCCGTCGGCGGCGTGCTGATCGGGCTGCTGGCCGGTTGGAGCGCGCTGCGGGGCGGGCTGGGGGTGCTCGCCACCCCGGGACCGATCTGGGCCGGGGACCTGACCGGTTGGCCGGCCGGGCCGACCGGCGGATCGACGTGGCAGGCCCCGGTCGCGCTGGCCCTGCTCGGCGTCGCCGCCGCGGTCCTGCTGCCGCCACCGTGGAAGTACGACGTGTCGGGCGCGGCGGCCGTGCTCGCCACGATCGGCGCGCCGGCCGCGTTCGACCTGGCGTGGTGGTCGCCCGTCCTGGTCGGCGGGATGGTCGCCACCGTCTTCGGGGCTGCCGCCGTGGCCGCCGTCGACCCCCGCGCCGGCCTGTCCCGGGCGGTCGTGGCCGGTGTCGTCGCCCTGCACGCCGCCGGTGCGGGGCTGGTCCGGCCGTGGACCACCGCGCTGGCGCTGGGCAGCATCGCGCTGATCGGCGTCGTGGTGGCAGGGCTGGCGCGGTCGCTGGCCGTACCGCTGGTGGATGACGTCGAGACCGAGGGGATGCCGCCGCACCTGGCCCAGATCGGGGGTGCCGCGGCCGGCGCCGCCCTGCTCGCGTTCCCCGGCGCCGTCGCGGCGCTGGCGGCCGAGTTCGGTCGCGCGCCGGAGGTGGTGCTCACCGCCGCGCTGGCCGCGTCCAGCCTGGGCCTGGCGGCGGTGGCCGCCGTCCGGCGGCGGATCCCGCAGTACCTGCCCTGGACGAGCGCGGCGGTGGCCGGCGGCGCCACGGTGAGCGCCCTGGCGGCCGTCCCCGCCGGCCAGCCCGTCGGTGTCTACGCCGCCGCCGCGGCCCTGCTCGGGGTGCTCGCCGAGCTGGTCCGGGGCGCGACCGAACCACCGGTCGGCGCGGCCCAGCCGGTGCGGCGCTGGGCCGTGCTGCTCGACGGCGCACTGCGGCGGCTGCCCGACGACGGGACGCAGCGCCGCTGGCGGGTCAGCCCCGCCGCCGGTGCGCTCGCCGCCGCCGCGCTGCCCACCGCCCTGGCGCTGGTGTCGATCGCGCCGTCCCTGGTCGTCGCCCTGGTCGATCCGCACCGCAGCCTCGCCCGGGTCTGGCAGGGGCCACCACCGGAGCTGCTCACCCCGCCACCCGACGCGGTCGACCCGACCCACGTGCTGACCGCGCTGCTGCTCACCGCGACCGCCGCGCTGGCCGCCACCGGCTTCAGCGGCGGGCGACGCTCCCGGGCGGTGCCGGTGGTGCTGCCCGGCGCCGCCGTGACCCTGCTGATCACCCCGGTGTCGCTCGGCAACGGCTGGCCGGCGAGCACCCTGGCTGCGCTGGCCGTGTTCACCATCTCGATGCTCGGCCTGGCGCTCACCCCGCCCCCGCCGCTGGCCGAGCGGGCCCGCTCGCTGCGCCTGACCCGGGTGCTCGTCTTCGCCATCGGGCTGGCCGCCGGGAGCGCGGGCCTGGTGGGCAGCCTGGCGACCCGGGAGCTGACCCTGTTCACCCTCGGTGGCGCGGTCGGCGTCGGCACGGTGGCCGCGCTCTTCGGCACCACCCAGCGGGCGCGCATCCTCGGCTGGCTGTTCGCCTCGCTGATGGCGCAGCTCTTCGTGCTCACCGCCGGCCTGGTGGCCGGCCTCGCGGCCGTCTGGTCCGCCTTCGGCGTGCTGGCCGTCGGCGCGGCCCTGCAGGTGTTCGCCGCGACCCTGCCCCGGCTGCGTCGCCCCGAGGCCCAGCGGGAGGCGGCCACGGTCGAGTGGAGCGGGTACGCCGCCGCCCTCATCGCCCTGGCGCTGGCCTTCGACTCGCCCCGGCACATCGCGGCCCTGCTGGCCGGCTGGGGCGCGGTCCTCGGCGTGGCGGCCACCCGACCCGGCCGCCGGCCGGTGGAGCGGCGCATCCTGTTCTGGGCGGTCGTGGTCTGCGAGATCGCCGCCTGGTGGATCCTGATGCGGGTCGCCGACGTGGCGCTGCCGGAGGCCTACACGCTGCCCTTCGCGGCGCTCGCCCTGCTCGTCGGCGTGCTGGAGCTGCGGCACCGGCCCGACCTGAGCAGCTGGGTCGCGTACGGGCCCGCGCTGGTCGCCGC
The DNA here is from genome assembly GCF_051386315.1 of Micromonospora sp. URMC 107. NCBI lineage: Bacteria > Bacillati > Actinomycetota > Actinomycetes > Micromonosporales > Micromonosporaceae > Micromonospora > Micromonospora sp. URMC 107. Next base: position 28,274 of record NZ_JBPQTK010000064.1, on the reverse strand, counting down.
GTTCGTGCCCACCCTGGCGATCGTGCTGGCCACCGACTCCAGCACGCTGCGCCAGGTGCTGCTGCTGCTCGGCGCTGTGGCCGTCCTCGTCTTCGGGTCGATGAGCCAGCAGCAGGCACCGGTGATCGTCGGCGCGGCCGTGACCGCGATCGCGGCGGTGCACGCGCTGTTCAGCCTGGGGCCGTGGCTGGCCCTGATCCCCGTCGGCATCCTGCTGCTGGCACTCGGCGCCAGCAACGAGCGCCGGCGCCGCGCCCAGGAACGCCTCCAGACGGCCCTGCGCGGCATGCGGTAAGGCCAGCGGTCCCGCCTGCGGATGCCACCGTGGGCGGGCCCGCCGGCCGGGGCTGCGGGTCGTGGCGCTGCACTGCGGGTCGTGGCGCACCCGCCGCCGCCCCCTTCAGTCAGCCGGCATCCCGCGCGGCCGGCTCCTGGCTGCCCCCGACGTCGCTGGCCGCCCCGGGTGCCGTTCCCCCGCCGAGCCAGGAGACACAGGGCGTGACTCCCCGGCCGAGACGGCACCTAGCCCCTCGGCCCCTTTGCTCTGCATCCATATACGCAACAGTCGCTCTACGTTACAAACGCTTGCGACCTCAATCACCGGAGTCAAGACAAAAAGCCAGCTCAGGCGGCCGGTGCGTCGATGGCTGCAGAGCAAAGGGGCCGAGAGGGCACTGTTGTCTCGCGCCCTCGCCGTGACCGTCGGTAACGTGGGCACCCGTCACCGACAGTGACGACCCTCCGGGTCTGCCTAACCCCTCCGCCGCCTCTTCCCGCAGGAGTACCGACCATCGGACGACACACCGACGGGCGGAAGCCGCGACAAGAGGCGGAAGGAGCCATCTAACGGGCGGACCGAGGGCGCAGCGGGCACGAAGGCGAAGCGCACCAAAGACGAAGCGGACCGAAGACGAAGCGACCCCAAGGCGGAGCGGGCCGAAAGCGCAGCGGACCGCGACGGGGCCGATTGGCAGGGTCGAACGGAAGGTGGGGGAGGAAGCGGGGTGGAGACGGCGGGCCGAGGGATCAGGCGAGGGAGGCGCGCAGGGCGGCGTCCTTCTCGGCGACCAGCTGCTCCAGGTCGGCCTGATAGGCCGACATGCGGTCGAGCAGGGCGCGGTCGGCGGCGGCCAGGATCCGGACGGCGAGCAGCCCCGCGTTGCGGGCGTTGCCGATCGACACGGTGGCCACCGGCACGCCGGCCGGCATCTGCACGATGGAGAGCAGCGAGTCCATCCCGTCGAGATGCTTCAGCGGCACCGGAACGCCGATCACGGGCAGCGGGGTGACCGAGGCGACCATTCCGGGCAGGGCGGCGGCGCCACCCGCCCCGGCGATGATGACCTTCAGGCCCCGGTCGGCCGCGGCGCGCCCGTAGTCGATCATCTTGATCGGGGTACGGTGCGCCGAGACCACCTCGACCTCGTACGGCACCTCGAACTCGTCCAGCACCTCGGCGGCGGCCTTCATCGTCGGCCAGTCCGAGTCGCTGCCCATGATCAGCCCAACGACGCTCAAGCCCGCCCCTCCCGCAGCCAGTGGGCCGCGCGCGCGGCCCGCGTCCGTACGTCGTCCAGGTCGTCACCGAGCACCGTGACGTGCCCGATCTTGCGACCGGGCCGCACCTGCTTGCCGTAGAGGTGCACCTTCGCGCCCGGCTCGGCCGCGAAGAGATGGTGCAGCCGCTCGTCGATCGACATCCCGCCCGGCTCGCCACCGAGCACGTTCGCCATCACCACCACGGGAGCGGTCAGCGAGGTGTCTCCCATCGGATAGTCGAGCACCGCCCGCAGGTGCTGCTCGAACTGCGACGTGCGGGCGCCCTCGATGGTCCAGTGCCCCGAGTTGTGCGGCCGCATCGCCAGCTCGTTCACCACGATCCGGCTGCCCCCGGGCGCGGCCCGGTCGGCGACCTCGAACAGTTCCACGGCGAGCAGGCCGACCACGCCGAGCGCGGTGGCCAGGTCGATGGCGAGCTGCTGGGCAGCGACCGCCAGCTCCTCCGGCAGGTCCGGCGCGGGGGCGAGCACCTCGACGCAGATGCCGTCGCGCTGCACCGTCTCGACCACCGGGTACGCGGCGACCTGCCCGAACGGCGAGCGGGCCACCTGCACGGCGAGTTCCCGGCGCAGCGGCACCCGCTCCTCGACGATCAGCCGGGTGCCGCCGGCCAGCAGGGTCGTGGCCAGCTCCTCGGCCTGCGCCGCGTCGTCGACCAGCCAGACGCCCCGGCCGTCGTACCCGCCGCGGGCCGCCTTGAGCACCACCGGCCAGCCGGTCTCGTCGCCGAACGCCACCAGGTCGGCGGGCTCGGCGACGGGCCGCCACGCCGGGTTCGGTGCGCCCAGCTCACCGAGCCGCTCCCGCATGGCCCGCTTGTCCTGGGCGTGCAGCAGCGCGTCGGCCGGCGGGAAGAGCTTCACGCCCTCGGCGGCCAGCGTGCGGATGTGCTCGGTGGGGACGTGCTCGTGGTCGAAGGTGACCACGTCGCAGGCCTTGGCGAAGGTGCGCAGCGCGGCGAGGTCGGTGTGGTCGCCGTACTGGACGTCGGCGGCGACCAGCGCGGCGCCGTCGTCGGGGGCCAGCGCGAGCACGCGCAGCGACTGGCCGAGGGCGATCGCGGACTGGTGGGTCATCCGGGCCAGCTGGCCACCGCCCACCATGCCGACAACGGGCAGACCGGTACGGGAATCCATAGCCGCGCCAGCCTATCGGGACGCCCCGCCACCTGCGCCGCCGGATGGCCGATCCCACACGGCGGCAGCCGTACGGCTCAGCGCCGGGCGAGCTGGCCGACCAGGTCGTCCACCGTCGTCACCGGGCGCTCGCAGACGAAACCCCGGCAGGCGTACGCGGTGGGCCGCCCGTCGACCATCGGCCGGTCGGCGAGCAGCGGTACGCCGGGCTGCCCTGGGCGGCCGGCCACGATCACCGCGCCGGGCGGGGCGTGCCGGTGTGCCGCCGCGACCAGCGGGTCCCCGGTCGGCTCGTCGGTGACCACCGCGATCTCGTACGGCCCGGAGAGCAGCGCCTCGCCGACGGTCGCCGCGTAGCCGGTGAAGCGGGCGTGCCGGCCGACGATCGGCGCCACGGTCGACAGCGCCGCCTCGGCGGCCTCCCGGTAGCGGGTCTCGCCGGTCAGCGCCGCGTACGCGACCAGCGCCGCGACGATCGCGGAGCGCCCGGACGGGGTGGCGTTGTCGGTGGGGTCGGCGGGACGGGTGACCAGCCGCTCGGCGTCGTCGGCGGTGTCGTAGAACCCGCCACCGGGGGCGGCGAACCGCTCCAGCGCGACGTCGAGCAGCCGGCCGGCCAGCGTCAGCCAGCGCCCCTCCCCGGTGAGCTGGTGCAGCGCGCAGAACGCCTCGGCCACGCAGCCGTGGTCCTCCAGCACGCCGGCCGGCTCGCCGACGACGCCGGCCCGGGAGACCCGGCGCAGCCGTCCGTCGACGATGTGCCGGTCGGCGAGCACCTCGCCGATCCGGACGGCCGCGGCGGCGGTGACCGGGTCGCCGGTGAGCGCGCCGTGCTCGACCAGCGCGGTGACCGCGAGCCCGTTCCAGGCGGCGACCACCTTGTCGTCGCGGGCCGGTTGGGGCCGGGTGTCGCGGACCTCGCGCAGCCGGGCCCGGATCCGCTCCCAGCGGGCGGCCACGTCCGGGGCGGCGTCGTCGACGTCCCGGGCCAGCCGCAGGACGCTGGTGCCGTGCTCGAAGGAGCCCTCCTCGGTGACCGCGAACAGGTCGGCGGCGAAGCGGCCGTCGTCCTCCCCCAGCGCCTCGACGAGCTGGGCCGGCGTCCAGGAGTAGGTGAGCCCCTCGACGCCCTCGGTGTCGGCGTCCAACGCGGAGGCGAGCCCGCCCTCGGGGGTGCCCAGGTCGTCGATCATGAAGGCCGCGGTCTCGGCGGCGACCCGGGCCGCCAGCGGGTCGCCGGTCAGCCGCCAGAGCTGGGTGTACGTCCGCAGCAGCAGCGCGTTGTCGTAGAGCATCTTCTCGAAGTGCGGCACGGTCCAGTGCCCGTCGACGGAGTAGCGGGCGAAGCCGCCGGCGAGCTGGTCGTAGATGCCGCCCCGGGCCATCGCCTCGCAGGTGTGCCGGGTGATCTCCAGGCTCCGCTGCGAGCCGGTGCGCTGGTAATGCCGGAGCAGGAAGAGCAGGTTCATGTGCGGCGGGAACTTCGGCGCGCCGCCGAACCCGCCGTTCGTGGCGTCGTACTCCTCGGCGAGCTGGTCGGCCGCGGCGTCGAGCAACGCGGCGTCCAGCGGCGCGGTGGGCCCGCCCACGGCCTGCGCGCCGCCGATCGCCTCGACCACGGCGGCGCCCTGGCTGATCACGGCGTCGCGCTGGTCCCGCCAGGCGGCGGCGACCGACTGGAGCAGCCGGACGAAGTTCGCCCGGGGGAAGTAGGTGCCGCAGAAGAACGGGGTGCCGTCGGGCGTGGCGAAGACGGTCATCGGCCAGCCGCCCTGCCCCGTCATCGCCTGGGTGGCGGTCATGTAGACGGCGTCGACGTCGGGGCGCTCCTCGCGGTCCACCTTGATGGCGACGAAGTCGTCGTTGATCAGGGCGCCGACCTGCTCGTGCTCGAACGACTCGTGGGCCATGACGTGGCACCAGTGGCAGGCGGCGTAGCCGACCGAGATGAGCACCGGCACGTCCCGCCGTTCCGCCTCGGCGAACGCCTCCTCGCACCACGGCCACCAGTCGACCGGGTTGTCGGCGTGCTGGAGCAGGTACGGGCTCGTGGCGTCAGCGAGTCGGTTCACCCGACGACCATAACCACCCGGGGACGCGCCCGCCCGCGCTCCGGCGGGCAGGGGCCTGCCCTCGTCGGGGGCGGGTCAGGAGGCGCCGTCGGCGCGCAGCGGCAGGACGTTGGGGCGGGCCTCGTCGAGGAGGGTGCCCAGCACCGCGCCGATCTTGTCGGCCGGCATCGGCTTGAAGAAGTGGTAGCCCTGGGCGGCGGTACAGCCCAGCTCGGCCAGCGCCAGGCGCTGCTCGGCGGTCTCCACGCCCTCCGCGACCACCCGCAGCCCCAGCTCGTGGGCGAGGCCGACGGTGGTCCGCACGATCGCCGCCGCCTCCGGGGAGTCGGCCATCCGGATCACGAAGGAACGGTCCACCTTGAGCTCGTCCACCGCGATCCGGGTGAGGAACGTCAGCGAGGAGAAGCCCGTGCCGAAGTCGTCGACCGCGAGCTGCACCCCCATCGACCGCAGGGTGGCGAGCACCTCGTCGATGATCTCCAGCTCGCTCATCACCACCGTCTCGGTGATCTCCAGGACCAGCCGGTCCGGCGGCACCTGGTGCCGGCGCAGGGCGTCGGCGATCTCGGTGGGCAGGCGGGGGTCGAGCAGGCTGCGCGCCGACAGGTTGACCGAGATCGGCACGTCGAGCCCGTCCCTGGCCCAGCCGGCGGCGACGGCGAGCGCCTTGTCCAGCACGTAGCGGGTGAAGGCGCCGAGCTGCTCGCTGTTCTCCACCGGGCGGATGAAGTCGTGCGGCCCGAGCCAGCCCCGGCGCGGGTGCCGCCAGCGGATCAGCGCCTCCACCCCGGTCGGGGCGCCGGTGGTCAGGTCGACGGCCGGCTGCAACGCCAGCACGAGCTGGTCGTCGGTCTTGAGCGCCTCGCGCAGCTCGGCCAAGAGGGCCAGCTGGTCGGTGCTCGCGGCGTCCCGGGTGGAGTCGTACGCGGCGACGTTGCCGCCGCCCTCCTTGGCCTGGTACATGGCGATGTCGGCCCGGCGCAGCAGCTCGGTCAGGTCGGCGGTGCCGGCGTCGGCGACCACCACCCCGACGGAGACCTCGACGGACATCCGCACCCCGGCCACCTCGGTCGGCGCGGCGAGCCGCTCGGCGATCTCGCGGGCCTGCCGCAGCGCGTACGCCATCGGGGCGGCCCGGTCGCCGATCACCGGCACCGACGTCAGCAGCAGGGCGAACTCGTCGCCGCCGAGGCGGGCGAGCAGGTCCCCGGGGCGGGTGAGGGTGCCCAGCCGGTTGGCGGTCAACCGCAGCAGCTGGTCGCCGGCGGCGTGCCCGAGGGTGTCGTTGACCTCCTTGAACTGGTCGATGTCGAGCAGCAGCAGCGCCACCGGGTGGTCGTGGGCGAGCTGGCGCAGCGCCTGGTCGCCCTTGCTGAGCATGGCCGACCGGTTCACCAGCCCGGTGAGCTGGTCGTGCACCGCCTCGTACGACGAGCGGGCGGTGACCAGTCGCAGCTCCCGGTGGGTCGCGGCGTCGTGCAGCGCGGCGGCGAGAGCGTCGCCGAAGGCGGCCACGGCGTCGCGTTCCCGGGCGTTGGGCGGCGCGCAGCGCGGGAACCGGACCCGCAGCTCGCCCACCCGGGCGGCGCCCACGGTGAGGGTGCGCACCAGCTCGTGGTCCTCCGGCTCGGCCCCGCCGGGCGGTGCGACCTCCCGGTCGACCAGTTGGCCGCCCGGGTCGCCCCGGTAGCGCCGCCACCGGCCGTCGCCCCGGGCCACGTCGACGTCGACGAGTTCGGCGTTGAACAGGGTCAGCGCGCCGGTCACCGCGGCCGTGGCGACGCCCCGCTCGTCGAGCTGGTTGAGCGCGGCGGTGGCCTCGGCGAAGGCCCGCCAGGTGCGGCGCTCCTGGTCGGCGCGGAGCCGGTGCCGGTAGGTCTGCTGGAGCAGCCACAGCGGCGGCGGGAGCAGCAGCAGCCAGCGCGCGTCGAGCTCCAGCAGCGCCACCACGACCAGGCCGACGGCCACGTTACCGACGAACATCAGCAGCTTGCCCCGCAGCGCGGCGAGCAGCGGCGGCGCGACGGGGATGCCGTGCCGCAGCGCCAGGGTGGCGCCGCCGAGCCAGGCGGTGGCCAGCAGGTAGGTGACCGAGCCCGCGAGCACGGCCAGGGCGAGCGCCGGGGTCGGCGTCGCCAGCAGCGGCTCACCGAGCAGGGTGGTGACCGGAACGGCCAGGGCGGTGGCGACGGTCAGCGAAGTCGTGATCCGGACGACCTCCAGCACCGGTCGCCGGTCGCCGAGCAGCGACATGGCCGACCAGGCGAGGGCGGCGCCGAGGAGCGCGGCCGTGGGGAGCCAGCCGGGGGGCGTCAGGTAGAGGCAGATGATCAGCGCCGCCTCGCCCCAGGTGATGCTCACCATCCCGGCGGCGGTGCGGAACCGCAGCCGGGCCAGCTGGGCGACGGCGAACACGCCGACGGCGAGGCCGAACCGGGCCGGCCCGCCGAGCGGGTCGTCGGCGGGGAGGCGGGTCGGCGCGGTCCATCCCAGCCCGGCGGCGACCAGTGCGGTGAGCGCGACGGCGGCGGTGAGCAGGAGCAGCCGCGCGGGGGTGCCGCGGGCTCCGAGCCGGTCGGTCGACTCGCCGGCCCTGCCGGAGGTCACCGAGCCGCTCCGCCGGCGGGCCGCTCGCCGGTACGACGGGCGGCCGCTGGTGTGGTGGTCATCGGCGCCCCCTCCCGCGCACGGCTCGGGAACTCTTGGTCCCCCCGGCGAGAGGCTAAGGCAAACCCGGTGGCCGCAACAGGGGGCGGCCACCGGGTTCGACGTGAATCATGGGCGGACTAGCCGTTGCGACGCTGCTGGCGCCCGGTGGGAGCGGCGGAGGATGAATCCTGCGCCTGCGCACCTTCTGTCGGATCGACGACTGCCGCGTCCGCCCGGTCGGGGGTCACCGACGGGCCCTGCTGGGGAAACCGGTCGGGCAGCCGCCGCAGCCGGGAGTTCATGTTGCGGATCAGCAGGACGGTGGCGGCGGCCAGAACGAGGATGAGGAAGAGGCCCATCGGCCCGGCCAGGCCACCCGTGCGGGTGTCCCCGAAGTTGTTCTGGGCGAGCACCTGTGCAGCGGTCAGCATGGCGTTCCTCCGGTGTGCGGTTGGTGACCAGGGTAGCCGGGCGCCGGATCAGCGGGCATGGACCGTCTCGCGCACCCCGGCGAAGAGGTCCGACTCGGGCAGCGGGCTGTCGACCAGCGAGCGGACCAGCTCGAAGTCCTCCGTCGGCCACGCCTGCTTCTGCATCTCCATCGGCACCTGGAACCAGAAGCCGTCCGGGTCGATCTGGGTGGCGTGGGCACGCAGCGCGTCGTCGCGGACCGGGAAGTAGTCGGCGCACTCGACCCGGGTCGTGATGCGGGGCCCCTTGTCGGGGCGGTCCTCCCAGCGCTTGATCCACTCTTCGTAGGGCGAGTTCAGGCCGGCAGCGAGCAGTCCCTCGTGCAGCGCCATGATCTTGCCCTTGGAGAAGCCGATGTCGTAGTAGAGCTTGAGCGGCTGCCACGGCTCGCCCAGCTCCGGATAGCGCTCCGGGTCCCCGGCGGCCTCGAACGCGGCCACGCTGATCTTGTGGGTCATGATGTGGTCGGGGTGCGGGTAGCCGCCCTCCTCGTCGTACGTCGTGACGACGTGCGGACGGAACTGGCGCATCAGCCGCACCAGCGGGCCGGCCGCCACCTCGACGTCCTGGAGGGCGAAACAGCCCTCGGGCAGCGGCGGGAGCGGGTCGCCCTCGGGCAGCCCGGAGTCGACGAAGCCGAGCCACGCCTGCTCGACGCCGAGGATCGCCCGCGCGGCGTCCATCTCCGCCCGGCGGACCTCGGCGATGTTGGCCCAGACGTCCGGTCGGTCCATCTTCGGATTGAGCACGCTGCCGCGCTCGCCGCCGGTGCACGTGACCACCAGGACGTCCACGCCCTCGGCGACGTACTTCGCCATGGTCGCGGCGCCCTTGCTCGACTCGTCGTCGGGATGTGCGTGGACGGCCATCAGTCGCAGTCGCTCTGCCAACGTCGGCGCTCCTCGTCTCTGCCGGCCGGCGGACCCCCCGCAGGACCGCCCGGCTGACCTGCCGGAATCCTCCCCCCGCGCCGGGACCTGCCGGTGCCGACCTGTCATATTTGACGACGGGACGGGCTGGGAGGATGGAACTCTGCCATTCTTGCCGATGCCGCCGACAACGACGCCAGGAGATACCCGCCGGTGACCGAGACGCACGCCACACTTCCGCCGGGCGCGCCGGCCTTCCCGCCGGGCCGGTACGGCCGCCGCCGGGAGCCCGGGCGCCGCCGGCCGCTGTTGACGGCGTTGCTGGTGGTCGCCCTGGTCGCGGTCATGACCCTGGTCGCGGTGCGGCTCTACCGGCAGTACGGCGACCCGAACTACGACGCCAAGGTGATCACCTACACCGGGATCACCGACAGCCAGGTGCTCGTCGACTTCCGGGTCACCGTGCCGGAGGGCCGCTCGGCGGTCTGCCTGCTGCGCGCCCGGAACCGCGACGGCGCCGAGGTCGGCCGGGAAGAGGTGACGGTGACCGCCCGGCCCGGCCAGCGGCAGGTGACCACGCAGCACCGGCTGGCCACCACCGCCCGGCCCTTCATCGGCGAGGTGGTGCGCTGCCGGCCCCCGGGCTGAGCAGGCACGACGCGGGCCGGACGCACCGGCGCGGCCCCGGCCGGCCGCCTCGGCGCCGGCGGCACCGCCGGTGTTCGAGCGCACCCTGTGTCGTACGGCACTGGTAACTTGGAAGTTCACCTGTCAGCCAGCACGCACGAACGAGGAGAACGCCTGTGTCCACTGGAAACGAGGCGCCCGCCACCTGGCTGTCCCAGGACGCATTCGACCGGCTCCAGGCCGAGCTCGACGAGCTGATCGCCAACCGGCCGGTCATCGCCGCCGAGATCAACGCCCGGCGCGAGGAGGGCGACCTGCGGGAGAACGGTGGCTACCACGCCGCCCGCGAGGAGCAGGGCAAGGCCGAGGGGCGCATCCTCTACCTCAAGGAGCTGCTCCGCACCGCCAAGGTGGGCGGGGCACAGGCCGCCGACGCGGTGTCGCCCGGCATGGTCGTGACGATCTACTTCGACGACGACAAGGACGACACCGAGACCTTCCTGCTCGGCTCCCGGGAGATCGCCTCGACCACCGAGCTGACGGTCTACAGCCCGGAGTCGGCGCTGGGCAAGGCGATCCTGGGCGGTCGGGCCGGCCAGACCTGCACCTACACCGCTCCCAGCGGGGCCGACATCAAGGTGACCGTGGTCAGCTTCGAGCCGTTCACCGGCTGAGCCTCCGCCGCCCGCCCGGGGTGGACCGGTCGGGCGCACCGCCGCCCCGGGGTGACCCGGACGGCGCGGCCGCCCGGGCACCCACCCGGCGCGACGACGACGAGCGACCCGGCGAGGCGTGGCACCGTTCGGTGTCACGCCTCGCCGGCGAAGACCACCTGGTGGCGTTCCCGGTGTCACGCCTCGCCGGCGAAGACCACCTGGTAGCCGCTGGCCCGCAACGCGCTGATCAGCGTGTCGGAGTGCTCGACCCCCCGGGTCTCCACCGACAGGGCCACCTCCACCTCGCCCAGGCGCAGGTGCGGATTGGCCCGCTGGTGCTCCACGTCCACCACGTTCGCCCGGTGCTCGGCGATCTCGCCGAGCAGCGACGCGAGCTGACCCGGGCGGTCCGAGCAGCGCACGGTGACCCGCAGGTAGCGCCCGGCGGCGGCGAGGCCGTGCTCGATCACCCGGAGCATCAGCAGCGGGTCGATGTTGCCGCCCGAGAGCACCGCCACCACCGGCGCCTCCACCTGGACGACGCCCGCCAGCAGCGCGGCCACGCCCACCGCGCCGGCCGGCTCGACCACCTGCTTGCCCCGCTCGAGCAGCATCAGCAGCGCGCGGGAGATGTCCTCCTCGGAGACCGTGACGATCTCGTCCACCAGCTTGCGCACGTGGGTGAAGGTGAGCTCCCCCGGCCGGCCGACGGCGATGCCGTCCGCGATGGTGCCGAACGCCGGCAGGCGCACCGGCTCGCCGGCCGCCAGGGAGGGCGGGAAGGCGGCGGCGCCGGCCGCCTGCACCCCGATGATGCGTACGTCGGGCCGCAGCGCCTTGGCCGCCACCGCCATGCCGGAGACCAGGCCGCCGCCGCCGACCCCGGTGATGATCGTCCTGACCTCGGGGCACTGTTCGAGGATCTCCAGGGCCACCGTGCCCTGCCCGGCGATGACGTCCCGGTGGTCGAACGGGTGGATCAGCGTCGCCCCGGTCCGCTCGGCGTACGTCTGCGCCGCGACCAGGGACTCGTCGACGGTGTTGCCGACCAGCTCGACCTGCGCGCCGTACCCCTTGGTGGCGGCCACCTTCGGCAGGGGCGCGTTCACCGGCATGAAGACCGTGGCGTGCGTGCCGACGAGGCCGGCGGCGAGCGCCACCCCCTGGGCGTGGTTGCCGGCGCTCGCCGCGACCACGCCGTCGGCCCGCTCCGCCTCCGACAGCCGGGAGATCCGCACGTACGCGCCACGCACCTTGTACGAGCCGGCGCGTTGCAGGTTCTCGCACTTGAGCCACGTCGGCCCGCCCAGCGCCGCGCTGAGCGGCCGGGAGGGCTCCAGCGGGGTGGTGCGGACGACGCCGGCGAGCAGTTCCCGCGCGGCCCGTACGTCGTCGAGACCGACCAGTTCCGTCATGCCCTGATCGTGCCACCCGCCACCCGCGCCGGCGCGCGCACGCCACCTGTCAGACGGCGGCCGGGATGCGGGGGTAGCCGGGGGCGTGGCGGGACCAGGGGGCCTGCATCTCGAACTGGCCGGCGATGCCGAGCAGCAGCAGCTCGCTGCCGGGCGGCCCGACCAACTGCACGCCGACCGGCAGCCCGTCCGGGCGACGGCCGACCGGCACCACCAGGGCGGGCAGGCCGGCGATGTTCCAGGGCGCGGCGAACGGGGCGTACCGGATGTTGGCCAGCATGTTGGCCCGCCAGGACCGGCCAGCCCAGCCGGTGGCCTCCGGCGGCACGGTCGCCAGCGCCGGCGTGAGCAGCAGGTCGACCGAGTGGTCGGCGAAGAAGCCGATCGAGCGCTCACGCCACGCGGCCCGGTCCGCCTCGCGGACGTACCCGCGCCGCTGCGCCCACTCGCCGAGGGCGACGTGCCGGCGGCTGCGCCGCTGGAGGCCGCGCCGGTCCAGCCCGGCGGCGCGGACGTCGGCGGCCGCCGCGGCCAACCAGGTGGCGATGCCCTGCAGGCCCACCGCCGTCGGGTAGACCGGATCGGCCGGCACGGTGTCGTGGCCCGCGGCCGCGAGCAGCCGACCGGCGGCGGCGACCGCGTCCCGGTTGGGCGCGTCGGCGTGCACGCCCCGCACCGGCGAGCGGAGCGAGACGCCCACCCGCAGCCGCTGCGGCGGCACCAGCTTGTCCGGGCGGCGGCCGGCCAGCACCGAGAAGCCGACGGCCGCGTCCGCGACCGTGCTGGTCAGCATGCCGTGCTCCGTGAGCCCGAACCAGTCGTCCGCCCCGAGCTGGCAGGGGACCACGCCCCGGCCCGGCTTGAGCCCGACCAGGCCGCAGCAGGCCGCCGGGATGCGGATCGAGCCGAGGCCGTCGTTGGCGTGGGCGATCGGCACCAGACCGGCGGCGACGGCGGCGGCCGCGCCGCCGGACGAGCCACCGGGGGTACGCCGGGTGTCCCAGGGGTTGCGGGTCACGGCCGTCTCGTCGTCGGTGCTGCCCCACAGGCCGAGCTCCGGCATCCGGGTCACCCCGAGGATCACCGCGCCGGCCCCGCGCAGCCGACGGACCACCTCGTGGTCGGCCTCGGCCACCCCGCTGCGCACCGCGGCCGACCCGTTCCAGGTGGGCAGGCCGGCGACGGCGGTGTTCTCCTTGACCGCCACCGGCACCCCCGCCAACGGCAGGTTGGCCAGGTCCTCCTGCTCGTCTACCTTCTCCGCCTCGGTGATCGCCTCCCCGCCGCGTACCGTGCGGAACGCGGCGAGGTCGGCGTCGACCCGGGCGATGTGGTCCAGGTGGTCCGCGACGACCTGGGTGGCCGTGACGTCGCCCCGGCGTACGCCTCTGGCGATCTGCTTGGCGGTCGCCCCCACCCAGGTCGGCATGATGTCCTGCACGGCCACCCTCCCTGCCAGCGGTCAGCCCAGCGCCTGCTCCAGATCGGCGAGCAGGTCGTCGACCGTCTCGATGCCGACAGACAGTCGCACGAGATCGCCGGGAACTTCAAGCGGCGAGCCGGCAGCACTTGCGTGTGTCATCCGGCCCGGGTGCTCGATCAGGGATTCCACGCCGCCGAGCGACTCGGCGAGGATGAAAAGTTCGGTCCGGTTGCAGATCTCGACGGCGTGCTCCTCGCCGCCGGCGGCCCGGAACGAGATCATGCCGCCGAACCGGCGCATCTGCTTCGCGGCCACCTCGTGGCCCGGGTGCGCGGGCAGCCCCGGGTAGATGACCTGACCGACCTTGGCGTGCCCGTCCAGGTACGCCGCGATCCGCTCGGCGTTGTCGCAGTGCCGGTCCATGCGTACGCCCAGGGTCTTGATGCCGCGCAGGGTGAGCCACGCGTCGAAGGGGCCGTTGATCGCGCCCATCGCGTTCTGGTGGTAGCGCAGTTCCTCGCCGAGTCCCGCGTCGGCCGCGACCAGCGCGCCGCCGACCACGTCGGAGTGGCCGCCGATGTACTTGGTGGTGGAGTGCACCACCACGTCCGCGCCGTGCGCGATCGGCTGTTGCAGGTACGGCGAGGCGAACGTGTTGTCGACGACCAGCAGCGCGCCCGCGTCGTGCGCGACGCCGGCCAGCGCGGCGATGTCGGCGATCCCGAGCAGCGGGTTGGTGGGCGTCTCCACCCAGACGATCTTCGTGCTGCCGGGGCGGATCGCGGCCCGGACCGCGTCGGGGTCGGAGACCTTCGCCGGGGTGAAGTCCAGGCCCCAGCGCTCGGCCACCCGGGCGAAGAGCCGGTACGTGCCGCCGTACGCGTCGTCGGGGATCACCACGTGGTCGCCCGGCTTGCAGACGGTACGCAGCAGGGTGTCCTCGGCGGCCAGGCCGCTGGCGAAGGCGAGCCCGACCGGGCCGCCCTCCAGCGCGGCGAGGCACTCCTGGAGGGCGTCGCGGGTGGGGTTGCCGGAGCGGCTGTACTCGTAGCCCAACCGGGGCGCGCCGACGGCGTCCTGGGCGTAGGTGCTGGTCTGGTAGATCGGAGGGATCACCGCGCCGGTGCGGGCCTCTGGGTCCTGGCCGGCGTGGATGGCGAGCGTGTCGAAGCCGTGACTCATCCCGTGAGGCTAATGCCCCGTCCCGAGGGCTGGAACGGAACGGTGGTGCCGTACCCGGGCGCGGCAGGCCGGTGCGGTGGTCGGGCCGGGTGGCCCGCCCCCCCGTCGTGGGGTCCGGGCATAGCCTGGACGGGTGAGCGGGTGCGTGTTCTGCGGGATCGTGGCGGGCGAGGTCCCCGCCTTCCGGGTCGTCGACGAGCCCGACGGGGTGGCGTTCCTCGACACCCGGCCGGTCTTCAAGGGGCACGTGCTGGTGGTGCCCCGCACCCACCTGGTCAGCCTCGCCGACCTGCCCGCCGAGGCGCTGGCCGGCTACTTCGGCCTGGTGCGGCGGCTGGCGGTGGCGGTGGAGGCCGGCACGGGGGCCGGCGGGACGTTCGTGGCGATGAACAACAAGGTGTCCCAGTCCGTCCCGCACCTGCACACCCACGTGGTGCCGCGGACGAAGGGCGACGGCCTGCGCGGCTTCTTCTGGCCCCGCACCCGCTACGCCGACGACGCCGAGGGCGAGGCATACGCCGCCCGCATCACCGCGGCCCTCTGACGGGCCGCGGGGGCACCCCACGGCCCCGCTGGCCCCAGCGGCCCGGCGGCACGGCGGCCCGGCGGTCGACGCACTCCCAGGGGCACGGCCGAACCCTGCCCGCGTCGCCTCCTGAAGCCCCCCGTCACCGAGTGTGACAATCGCGCTCCCCTACGATCTGTGACGGCCGCGCGCGGCGGCCACGGTGCCACCTTTCCGCCTTTGCTCTGCATCCGTATCCGCACCACCGCGCCGACCTGCGGCGACACGATGCGGGGAGGCGGCCGCAGCGAGGCCTGCCGCCACTGACGGTAACCGGTGCGCATCAGGATGCAGAGCAAAGCGCGCGAAGGGGGTCCGGCCTGCCGACAGTCGCCATCACTCAAAGTAGTGGTACCGCAACCCGCGCGACGCCCCGCGTGGCGCCTCGCGCCGGTTTCGGCGGCGGTCCGCCTGAGTGTGGGTGGAGCGGGTAAGGAAGGTGAGTCCGGCGGTGTTGCACGCTGGGAGAGGTACGAGAGGAGTCCCACCGTGTTCCTGCGCCGTATGAAGGCCGAGCTGCCCACCACCGACCAGGCCCTGCCGGGTCGCCTGATCGCGATGCCGATCGCGGACCGGCACGAGGTGCTGGGCACCCCGCTCAAGGGTCCCTTCCCGGAGGGCTCGCAGGTGGCCGTGTTCGGCATGGGCTGTTTCTGGGGCGCCGAGCGGCTGTTCTGGACCCTGCCGGGCGTGATCACCACGTCCGCCGGCTACGCGGGCGGCATCACGCCGAACCCGACGTACGAGGAGGTGTGCTCGGGCATGACGGGGCACGCCGAGGTGGTCCAGGTGGTCTACGACCCCACCACGATCAGCTACGAGGACCTGCTGAAGGTCTTCTGGGAGAACCACGACCCGACCCAGGGCATGCGCCAGGGCAACGACGTGGGCACCCAGTACCGGTCGACGATCTACGTGACCACGGACGAGCAGCTCGCCACCGCGCAGGCGTCGCGGGACGCGTTCGCGCCGATCGTGGCGCGGGCCGGCAAGGGCGAGATCACCACCGAGATCGAGCGGCTCGGCGACTACTACTTCGCCGAGGACCACCACCAGCAGTACCTGGCGCCCACGAAGAACCCGAACGGGTACTGCAACCACGGCCCGAACGGGCTGAGCTGCCCGGTGGGCGTCGCCCGCACCTCGGGCTGAGCCCGGCGGCACACCACGGAGGCCGGCGTGGCGTCAGCCGCGCCGGCCTTCCCACCACCGGAACCGAGCGGCCTCCGCACCACCGGAATCGAGCGGCCTCCGCGCTACCGGAACTGAGCGGTCGATCACATTTGACCCGGCGCCGAACCGCCCCGGTCGTCACTCCCGACGCGGTCCGCCACCAGGGACGACACCTGCCGTGACGAAATCGCGCAGTGTAGCAAATCTTCAAGAAACTGTTATCAGCCCAACGGGCAATCCTCGCCGCCCTCTGGCAGCATTGCCTGGCATGTGCGGACTTGCGGGAGAGTTCCGCCGTGACGGCTCGCGCGCCGACGTGGCGGCGGTGGAGCGCATGGCGGCCACGATGAGCGACCGGGGGCCCGACGACAGCGGGGTCTGGGCCCAGGGCCCGACGGCTCTCGGGCACCGGCGGCTGAAGATCATCGACCTCTCCGCCGCGAGCGGGCAGCCGCTGGTTGACCCCGGCGCGGGACTGACCGGCGTCTTCAACGGGTGCATCTACAACTACCGCGAGTTGCGCGAGGAACTCCAGGCCAAGGGCCATCGGTTCTTCTCCTCGGGCGACAGCGAGGTCGTGCTCAAGGCGTACGCCGAGTGGGGGCTCGACTTCGTCGACCACCTGATCGGCATGTTCGCCGTGGCGATCAGCGAGCGGGACACCGGCCGGCTGGTGCTGGCCCGGGACCGGCTCGGCATCAAGCCGCTCTACCTGGCCGAGACGCCCGGCGCGGTGCGCTTCGCCAGCACCCTGCCCGCGCTGCTGGCCGGGGGCGGCGTCGACACCGGCATCGACCCGGTGGCGCTCGCGCACTACCTGAGCTTCCACAGCATCGTGCCGCCGCCGCGCACCATCCTGCGCGGGGTCACCAAGCTGCCCCCGGCGACCGTACGGGTCTACGAGGCGGACGGCCGCACCTCCGAGCGGGTCTACTGGGACCCGGCCTTCACCCGCTCCGCCGAGCGGGCCGGCTGGTCGGAGAAGGACTGGCAGGACGCCCTGCTGGAGTCGCTGACCACCGCCGTACGACGGCGGATGGTCGCCGACGTGCCGGTGGGCGTACTCCTCTCCGGCGGTCTGGACTCGAGCCTGGTGGTCGCCCTGCTCGCCGGCGAGGGCCAGCGCGGGCTCTCCACCTTCTCCATCGGCTTCGACGCGGTCGGCGGCCGGGAGGGCGACGAGTTCCGCTACTCCGACCTCGTCGCGAAGACGTTCGACACCGACCACCACCAGATCCGGGTGGCCGCCGCCGACCTGGTGCCGCCGCTGGAGGCGGCCGTCGCCGCGATGTCCGAGCCGATGGTCAGCCATGACTGCGTGGCGTTCTACCTGCTCAGCGAGGTGGTGTCGCAGCACGTCAAGGTGGTCCAGTCCGGCCAGGGCGCGGACGAGATCCTCGGCGGCTACCACTGGTACCCGCCGCTCGCGCGGGTCGGCCGGGACCAGGCGCTCGACACGTACGCCCGGGCCTTCTTCGACCGGGACGCGGCCGGGCTGGCCCGGGTGCTGAACCCGGCCTGGCTGACCGACGGCGACCCGGCGCGGGAGTTCGTGGCCGCGCACCTGGGCCGGGCCGGCGCCGAGACCGCGGTCGACGCCGGCCTGCGGATCGACACCCAGGTCATGCTGACCGACGACCCGGTCAAGCGGGTGGACAACATGACCATGGCGCACGGGCTGGAGGCCCGCGTGCCGTTCCTCGACCACGAGTTCGTCGAACTCGCCGCGAGCTGCCCCCCGGAGCTCAAGCTGGCGCAGGGCGGCAAGGGCGTGCTCAAGGAGATTGGCCGGCGGGTGCTGCCGCACGAGGTCATCGACCGCCCGAAGGGCTACTTCCCGGTCCCGGGCCTCACCCACCTGGAGGGCAAGCTCCTCGACCGGGTACGCGACGCGCTCTCCGCGCCCGAGGCCCGCCGCCGCGACCTGTTCCGCGCCGACTACGTCGACGCCCTGCTCGCCGACCCGAACGCCGAACTGACCCCGTTGAACGGAAACAAGCTGTGGCAACTCGGACTCCTGGAAATGTGGCTCCAGAGCCACGGAATCGACTGACCGTGACCGACACCCTGGCGACCGGCGCGGCCCGGTCCGACCGGTTGCGCAACGGCCGGCGACGGGAGCGGGTGGGCCCTGGCGGCGACCCGATGGCACCGGGACCGGCGGAGCCGCCGACCCGCGAGGGCGACACCGACGTGGTGCTGGACTGCGGCTGGGGGCGGCTCGTCTTCGGGCAGACCTTCGCCGACCAGGCCGCCGTCGCCGCCGTGCTGCGTTCCGAGGCGGCCGGCTCCCGGGACATCTGCATCTACCTGCGCGACCCGCACGTGCTGGTGTCCCGGCTGCCCGACGAGCTGTTCATCGATCCCTCGCTGACCTACCGGCTGCCGCTCGGCGGCGACCGGTTGACCGGGGACGACGAGGTCCCGGGGCTGACCATCCGACCGCTGGCCGACGCCGCCGACGCGGACGCGGTGAACCGGATCTACGCCCGCAACGGCATGGTCACCGCCGGAGTCGACGTGCTCGTGGCCAACGCCCGCACCGAGCGCTTCCTGCACCTCGTGGCCGAGGACGCCACCGGCGAGATCGTCGGCACCATCACCGGCGTGGACCACGTCGCCGTCTTCGACGATCCGGAGAACGGCGCCAGCCTGTGGTGCCTCACCGTCGACTTCAACACCGCGCCGCCGGGCACCGGCCAGGCGCTGATCACCGCGCTGGCCACCCGGCTGGTCGAGCGGGGTCGGGCGTACGTGGACCTCTCCGTGCTCGCCGAGAACGCCGGGGCGATCCGGCTCTACGAGCGGCTCGGCTTCTACCGGACGTCGACGCTCTGCGTGAAGCGGAAGAACCCGATCAACGAGCGGCTCTTCCTCCCCGCCACGCCCGACGGGTACGACCAGCTCAACCCGTACGCGAAGATCGTCGCCGACGAGGCGATGCGGCGCGGCATCCGGGTGGAGGTCACCGATCCGGCCTGGGGTGAGCTGCGGCTGAGCAACGGCGGGCGGACCGTCCTCACCCGCGAGTCGCTGTCGGAGCTGACGTCGGCGGTGGCGATGAGCCGCTGCGACGACAAGCGGGTCACCCGCCGGATCCTCACCGAGGCGGGGCTGTCGGTGCCGCGTGGCCGGACCGCCACCGGCGACGGCGGCGACGCCGCCTTCCTCGCCGAGGTCGGCCGGGTGGTGGTCAAGCCGGCGCGGGGCGAGCAGGGCAACGGCATCACGGTGGGCGTACGGAGCCCCGAGGCGCTGACCGCCGCCGTCGAGCTGGCCGCCCGGTTCTGCCCGGACGTGCTGATCGAGGAGATGCGGGCCGGCGAGGACCTGCGCGTCATCGTCATCGACCACGAGGTGGTGGCCGCGGCGATCCGGCGGCCCGCCTCGATCACGGGCGACGGGGTGCACGACATCGCCGAGCTGATCGAGCGGCAGAGCCGGCGCCGGGCCGCCGCCACGGCTGGTGAGTCCCGGATCCCGCTCGACGACATGACCCGCGACGTGCTCGCCGAAGCCGGCCACGAGCTGCACGACGTGCTGCCCGAGGGGCAGGTGCTGGCCGTACGCCGGACCGCGAACCTGCACACCGGCGGCACCATCCACGACGTCACCGCCGCGCTGCATCCGGCGATCGCCGAGGCGTGCGTGGCGGCCAGCCGTGCGCTGGACATCCCGGTCACCGGGCTGGACCTGCTGGTCGGCGCCCCGGACCGGCCGGAGCACGTCTTCATCGAGGCCAACGAGCGGCCCGGCCTGGCCAACCACGAGCCGCAGCCGACCGCCGAGCGCTTCGTGGACCTGCTCTTCCCCGGCACCCGGGCGCCGCAGCGGCTCTGGACCCCGGCCGGCCCGGGAGGTGCCGCGTGAGCCCGAGGCCCCTGGAGATCGACCTGGACTACCTGCGCCAGGTGCTGCTGGAGCTGCTGGAGATCCCGAGCCCGTCGGGGCGTACGGACCACGTGCAGCAGTACGTCGGCGAGCGGCTCTCCGCGCTCGGCATTCCCTCCACGCTGACCCGGCGCGGCGCGCTCAGCGCCTGCCTGCCCGGCCCCCGGTCCACCGGGGCGGACCGGGCGATCGTGGTGCACACCGACACCATCGGCGGCATGGTCAAGCGGTTGAAGGAGAACGGTCGGCTGGAGCTGAAGACGATCGGCACGCACAGCGCCCGGTTCGCCGAGGGCGCGCACGTGCGGATCTTCACCGACGACCTGGAGCGGGTGATCACCGGCCAGGTGCTGCCGCTCAAGGCCAGCGGCCACCGCTACAACGACGACGTGGACCTGCAGGGCGTCGGCTGGCAGCACGTCGAGGTCCGGGTCGACGAGCCGGTCTCCGACGTCGCCGGGCTGCGCGCCCTCGGCATCGACGCGGGCGACTTCGTGGCCTTCCTGCCGAACCCGACGATCACCCCGAGCGGGTACGTCAAGTCCCGGCACCTGGACGACAAGGCCGGCGTGGCCGCGGTCCTCACCGCGCTCAAGGCGATGGTCGACGCCGGCGTACGCCCGGCGGTCACCGCGCACCTGCTGGTCACCGTGACCGAGGAGATCGGGCACGGGGCGTCCCACGGCCTCGACCCGGACGTGGCGGAGATCGTCTCGGTGGACGCGGCGGTGGTCGCCCCCGGCCAGCAGTCCCGCGAGGACGCGGCAACGCTGGCCATGGGCGACGGGGTGGGCCCCTTCGACTACCACCTGACCCGCAACCTGGCCTCGATCGCCGCCGAGCACGGGGTGGACCTGGTCCGCGACGTCTTCGAGTTCTACCGCTCGGACGTGGCGGCGGCCGTGGAGGCCGGCGCGCACGCCCGGGTGGCGCTGCTCGGCTTCGGCGTGGACGCCACCCACGGGCACGAGCGCACCCACCTGGAGGGCCTGCGCCAGCTCACCCAGTTGCTCTGCCTCTACCTCCAGAGCGACCTGGTCTTCCCCGAGTGGGACGCCGAGCCGGAGGGCGACCTGGCCGACTTCCCGTCGCTGGCGGTGCAGCCGGCCAGCGAGGAGGGCCCCCGCGAGGGCCCGATCGGCATCGCCGAGAACTCCTGAACTTCGGCCCGCTATTCCCGGGCGCCGTGTGATCGAAATCCGTTGCCCGGGGCGCGAGGGCTGGATAGCGTGGCGGTACACGGGAAAGGAGGTGGTCCAGACTTGTATAGCAATCGGACTCGTGAGGTGGCTGTCCGCTAGCCGCTGTCCTCGACAGTAAACCCGTCCGCCGCGAGGCGGGCACAGCACCATCGTCGAGACCGTGTGGCAGCGGTGCGGCGAAACCACGACAGCCACCCGACCCCCGGGGTGCCGGCCCAGTCCAGCCGGCCCGCGCGCGAGCGCGGAAGCCCCGGGGGTCGACCCTTTCCGCGGGCCGGGTGGTCGACGCAGCCGGAGGTCGCCGTGTCGATGCGCGAGCTGGTGGTGCTCGGGACGGCCAGCCAGGCCCCGACCCGCCAGCGCAACCACAACGGGTACGTGCTGCGCTGGGACGACGAGGTGATCCTCTTCGACCCGGGCGAGGGTAGCCAGCGGCAGCTCCTGCACACCACGGTCACCGCCACGGACCTGACCCGGATCTGCGTCACCCACTTCCACGGCGACCACTGCCTCGGCCTGCCCGGCACCATCCAGCGGCTCTCCCTCGACCGGGTGCCGCACGCGGTGGCGGTGCATTTCCCGGCGGGCGGCGCGGAGTACTTCGCCCGCCTGCGGCACGCCTCCAGCTTCCACGAGACCGCCGAGCTGCGCGTCGAGCCCGTCGAGGCCGACGGGCAGCGGATCGCGCTGGGCGTCGGCACGCTGGAGGCCCGCCGGCTGCGGCACCCCGTCGAGACGTACGGCTACCGGCTCGTCGAGCCGGACGGCTGCCGCATGCTGCCGGAGAAGCTGGCCGCGTACGGCATCGCCGGGCCGGCGGTCGGGGAGCTGATCCGCGTCGGCCACCTCGACCTGGACGGGCGCCGCGTCACCCGCGAGGAGGTGAGCGTGCCCCGGCCCGGGCAGCGCTTCGCCTTCGTCATGGACACCGGTCTCTGCGACGGGGTGTACGCCCTCGCCGAGCACGCCGACCTGCTGGTCATCGAGTCGACGTTCCTCGACTCGGAGGCCGCGCTGGCCGCCGAGGTCGGCCACCTCACGGCGGGCCAGGCCGCGCGGGTGGCGGCCGAGTCGGGCGTACGCCGGCTCGTGCTCACCCACTTCTCCCAGCGGTACGCCGACCCGGCTCGCTTCGCCGACGAGGCCCGCGCGCACTTCGGCGGTGACCTGGTGATCGCCGAGGACCTGACGACCGTGCAGGTCCCGCCCCGGCGGGTAGCCTCGGCCGGGTGACGGTCACCCTGCGCCCCGCCACCGTCGACGACCTGACGGCGGTGGGCGCGCTGCACCAGCGGTCCCGGGTCGCCGCCTACTCGGCCTTCCTGCCGGCGCACGCGCTGGCCGACCCGACGCCCGAGGCGATGGGCGCCTACTGGACCGAGCGGTGGACGTGGGAGCGCGACGAGCACCGGATGACCGTGGTCGAGCGCGACGGCCGGCTGGTCGGGTTCAGCTACCTCGGCCCCGACGACGAGGGCGACCCGGCGACCGGCCTGCTCAACGCGATCCACCTCGACCCGGCCGAGCGCGGCCGGGGGACCGGCCGACGGCTGATGGTCGACGCACTGGACGCCATGCGGGCCCGTGGCTGGTCCCGTGCGGTGCTCTGGGTGCTGCGGGACAACGCGCACGCCCGCCGCTTCTACGAGCGCGGCGGCTGGACCTTCACCGGCACCGAACGCGACGAACACATCGGCCCGGCGGTCGTGCCCCAGCTCCGCTACGCCCGACGGCTCTGACCGCCGCCGCGCCTGCCGCCCGGCGCGGGTACGGCGAGGGCCCTCCCCCGGTCGGGGAAGGGCCCTCGCGCGGACGTCGTGCGGGTCAGCGCGCGCCGAGGTGCGCCAGCAGGTCCTGCCGGGTGAGGACACCCTTCGGCTTGCCGTCGACCAGCACCAGGGCGGCGTCGGACTTCTCCAGCAGGCCGACCGCCTCGCTCACCGGCTGCCCGCCGCCGATCATCGGCAGCGGCGCGGCCATGTGCCGCTCGATGGTGTCGTGCAGGTGCGCCTGGCCGGTGAAGAGCGCGTCGAGCAGGTCCTTCTCGGCGATCGAGCCGGCCACCTCGCCGGTGACCACCGGCGGCTCGGCCTTGAGCACCGGCAGCTGCGAGACGCCGTACTCGCGCATGTAGTCGATCGCGTCGCGGACCGTTTCGGTCGGGTGCACGTGCACCAGCTCGGGCAGGCCGCCCGGCTTGCCGGCGAGCGCGTCGGCGACCGTCGGCTCCGTGCCCGAGTTGTCCAGGAAGCCGTACCGGGCCATCCAGGTGTCGTTGAAGATCTTGGACAGGTAGCCCTTGCCGCTGTCCGGCAGCAGCACCACGACCACGTCGTCCGGGCCGGCCTTGCGAGCCACCTCCAGGGCGGCCACCACGGCCATCCCGCAGGAGCCGCCGACCAGCAGCCCCTCCTCGCGCGCCAGCCGCCGGGTCATCTCGAAGGACGCCTTGTCGGAAACCTCGATGATCTCGTCGGCGACGCCCCGGTCGTACGTCTCCGGCCAGAAGTCCTCGCCGACGCCCTCGACCAGGTAGGGACGGCCGGTGCCGCCGGAGTAGACGGAGCCCTCCGGGTCGGCGCCGACGACCTTGACCCGGCCCTCCGAGGCCTCCTTCAGGTAGCGCCCGATGCCGGAGATGGTGCCGCCGGTGCCGACGCCCGCCACGAAGTGGGTGATCTCGCCCCCGGTCTGTTCCCACAGCTCGGGGCCGGTGGTCTCGTAGTGCGAGCGCGGGTTGGCCGGGTTGCTGTACTGGTTGGGCTTCCAGGCGCCGGGGATCTCCCGGGCCAGCCGGTCGGAGACGTTGTAGTAGGAACGCGGGTCCTCCGGGGCCACGGCGGTCGGGCAGACCACCACCTCCGCGCCGTACGCGCGCAGCACGTCCTGCTTGTCCTGGCTGACCTTGTCGGGGCAGACGAAGACGCACTTGTAGCCCCGCAGCTGCGCCACCAGGGCCAGGCCGACGCCGGTGTTGCCGCTGGTGGGCTCGACGATCGTGCCGCCCGGCTGGAGCAGGCCCGCCTTCTCCGCGTCCTCCACCATCCGCAGGGCGATCCGGTCCTTCACCGAACCGCCCGGGTTGAGGTACTCCACCTTCGCCAGCACGGTGGCCTGGATCCCGGCCGTGACGTTGCGCAGCCGTACCAGCGGGGTGTTGCCGATCAGCTCGACGACGTTGTCGTAGTACCGCACCTCGTTGTGCCCTTCTCCTCCGGCGCCGCCGGCGGCGGCCGGGCAGACGTGTTCTCGACGCCCCAGGGTACGTGGGTTCAGGACGCCACGTGCCCGGGGATCACCGAGCTGCGCCGGGCCTCCCACTCCAGGAACCGCTCGGTCTCCGCCAGCACGCTGCCGGCCAGCCAGGTCACCATGACCGCGTCGTCGGCCAGCCCGAAGATCGCCAGCGGGATCTCCGGAAGCAGGTCGACCGGCGAGACGATGTACGCCGTCGCCGCGGTCATCAGGGCCAGCCGCAGGCCGCCGTCGTACTCCCCCCGGGCGGTCGCCCGGATCATCCGGGGCAGCGCGCCCAGCCGCGCCCCGAGCGTCGGCCCGCCCCGCGACCCGGCCGCGAGCGCCCGGGCCAGCGCGCTGAACGCCGCGCTGCGCTTCAATGTCTTCCCCATGTTCGGCCCCTCTCCACGTGCCAGGGTGACGTGCCGGCGCAACCGTCCCCCGGTCACCCGTACAGGTACCCAGGACCGTCGCCTTCCAGGCACCCGCGAGCCGATACGACGACAGCGGCGTGTCGTGCCGGCGCGATAATGTCGCTGTATGGGGGTCGCTGATTCCGTCGTCCCGGTCGGTCCGCGCTGGCAGCGCGCCCGGCAGCTCGCCCGCCTCGCGGCGATCGGCACGGGCGCCACCGCCGCGGCCGCGGTGGCGACCGGCGGGGTGCTCCTCGGGCAGGCCCGGCAGGCCCGCCGCACGATCCCGATGGCCGAGGCGCCGCCGCCGCGCTGCGACGGCGTCTACGGCGCGAAGCTGCCCGGCCCGCCGGTCACCGTCGTCGTGCTCGGCGACTCGTCGGCCGCCGGCTACGGCGTGCACCGCCGCCGGGAGACGCCCGGCGCCCTGCTCGCCACCGGCCTGTCCCGCCGCCTGCAACGCCCGGTCCGGTTGCACCGCTTCGCCGTGGTCGGCGCCATCTCGGCCGTGCTGCGGCACCAGGTGGAGGCGGCGCTGGATCACCGCCCCGACGTCGCGGTGATCCTGATCGGCGGCAACGACGTGACCAACCGCACGCCGCCCGCCCTGGCGGTGCGCTACCTGGTCGAGGCGGTCCGCACGCTGCGCGCCGCCGACTGCGAGGTGGTCGTCGGCACCTGCCCCGACCTGGGCGCGATCCAGCCCATCCAGCCGCCGCTGCGCTGGCTGGCGCGCCGCTGGAGCCGGCAGCTCGCCGCCGCCCAGACGGTGGCCGTGGTCGAGGCCGGCGGCTGGACGGTCTCCCTCGGCGACCTGCTCGGGCCCCGCTTCGCGGCCGAACCGACCCGGATGTTCGCGTGGGACCGGTTCCACCCTTCGGCGGAGGGCTACGCGGTGGCCGCGGCCGCGCTGCTGCCGACCGTGCTGTCCGCGCTCGGCGCGGGGCAGGACCGGCGGCCGACCCTCATCCGGGGCGAGGGCGTACGGTCGCTGCCGCAGGCCGCCCAGGAGGCGGCCCGCCACGCGGGCACCGAGGTCAGCGGCACCCGGGTCCGGGGGCGCGAGCGCGGCCCCGCCGGCCGGTGGGCGCAGCTGCGCCGACGGGCCTTCTTCGGTGTCGGCGCGATGCCGCAGCCAGGCCCCGCCGCCGACTCACCCACACTGGAGGGACTGGCATGAGCGAGCGCTTCATCCCCTCGGGGCTCGCCAACCGACTGGGCCGGGCGGCGACGCTCGGCCTCCTCGCCGGCACGGTCGGCGGCGCCGCCGTCCTCGCCGGTCAGGCCGTCGCCGCCCGCAACCGCCGGTACGCCCAACCGGAGCTCGCGCTCGCGCTGCGCGCCACGGTCGGGCGCGCCGACGCGCCGCCGCTGCGACTGGTGCTGCTCGGCGACTCGTCCGCCCTCGGCGTCGGGGTCGGCCGCCTCGACGAGACCATCGGCGGGCAGCTGGCCAACCTGCTCGCCGAGGGCCCGACCGGCCGCCGGGTGCACCTGTCCAGCGTCGGCGTCTCCGGCTCGCGCTCGACCGACCTGGCCACCCAGGTGGCCCGGGCGCTGCTCGGCGAGCGTCCCGACGTGGCGGTGATCCTGATCGGGGCCAACGACGCCACCTCCCTGCGTCGCCCGGTGGAGGCCGCCGCGTACCTCGGGGCGGCCGTGCACCGGCTCCGGGAGTCCCGCGTGGAGGTCGTGGTCGGCACCTGCCCCGACCTGGGCGCCGTACGCGCGATCGCGCCGCCGCTGCGGCACGTGGTCGGCTGGTCGGGGCGGCGGATGGCCCGCGCCCAGACGGCGGCGGTGCTCGACGCGGGCGGCACGGTGGTCGACCTGGCCACCGAGACCGGCCCGGTGTTCCGGGCCGACGCCGGGACGCTGTGCCACGACGGCTACCACCCCTCCGCCGACGGTTACCGGGTCTGGGCGCACGCCCTGCTGCCGGCCGTCGCCGCCGCCGCGGCGGTCGCCACCCGGCACTGACCCGCCGGCCGTCCCGTCCGGGGCCGGCGAGCGGTTCGTCGGGGACCGGCGCGGGCGTGACATTTCCCGGCCGGCGGCGGCTTCCGCCCGAAGTTACCGGCGGGTTAACGTTGGTTCATGCCGACTGAGTCGTCCCGCGACGCCGTCATCGTCGCCACCGC
The DNA here is from genome assembly GCF_051386315.1 of Micromonospora sp. URMC 107. Taxonomy (NCBI): domain Bacteria; kingdom Bacillati; phylum Actinomycetota; class Actinomycetes; order Micromonosporales; family Micromonosporaceae; genus Micromonospora; species Micromonospora sp. URMC 107. The sequence goes on along the minus strand of NZ_JBPQTK010000064.1, from coordinate 1,592 downwards.
CCGCTCCCCCATCGGCCGGGCGCACAAGGGGTCCCTGCGCGACGTCCGCCCGGACGACCTCGCCGCGACCATCGTGCGGGCCGCTCTGGACAAGGTCCCCCAGCTCGACCCGACCGAGATCGACGACCTCTACCTGGGGTGCGGTCTGCCCGGCGGCGAGCAGGGCTTCAACATGGCCCGGGTGGTCGCCACCCTGATGGGCCTGGACACCCTGCCCGGCGCGACGCTCACCCGCTACTGCGCGTCCTCGCTGCAGACCACCCGGATGGCCATGCACGCGATCCGGGCCGGCGAGGGCGACGTCTTCATCTCCGCCGGCGTGGAGACCGTCTCCCGGTACGCGCGCGGCAACTCCGACGGGCTGCCGAAGGAGGCGCAGGCGCTGGTCGGCGGCGGCTGGGAGAACCCGCGCTTCGCCACGGCGGCCGAGCGTTCCAGGGCCCGCGCCCAGGGCGGGGCCCCGGTCTGGACCGACCCGCGCGAGGCCGGGGAACTGCCGGACATCTACCTGACCATGGGGCAGACCGCCGAGAACCTGGCCCAGGTGTACGACGTGAGCCGCGCCGACATGGACGAGTTCGGCGTACGCAGCCAGAACCTCGCCGAGAAGGCGATCGCCGACGGCTTCTGGGCCCGGGAGATCACCCCGGTCACCACGCCGGACGGCACGGTGGTCGGCACCGACGACGGCCCGCGCGCCGGGGTCACCCTGGAGGGCGTCTCCGGACTGAAGCCCGTGTTCCGTCCGGACGGCCGCATCACCGCCGGCAACTGCTGCCCGCTCAACGACGGCGCCGCCGCCGTGGTGATCATGAGCGCCCAGCGGGCGAGTGACCTCGGGATCACGCCGCTGGCGCGGATCGTCTCCACCGGCGTCACCGCCCTCTCCCCGGAGATCATGGGCCTCGGCCCGGTGGAGGCCACCCGGCAGGCGCTCAAGCGGGCCGGGATGACCATCGACGACGTCGACCTCGTGGAGATCAACGAGGCGTTCGCCGCGCAGGTGATCCCCTCGTACCGGCAGCTCGACATCCCGCTGGAGAAGCTGAACGTCTCCGGTGGCGCGATCGCCGTCGGGCACCCGTTCGGCATGACCGGCGCCCGGATCACCGGCACCCTGCTCAACGCCCTGGACTGGCACGACAAGACGATCGGCCTGGAGACCATGTGCGTGGGCGGCGGCCAGGGCATGGCCATGGTGGTCGAGCGCCTGAGCTAGAGCGTGTCGCGGGTCGCCGTCACCTCGGTGGCGGCCCGCGCCAGCACCTCGGGCGGCGGGGCGGCGGCGACCAGGTCGGCGGCCACCACTCTGAGCTGGTCGGGCAGCGCCAGGTCGTTGTCGAGCCGGGGCACCGCCCGCCGTTGACCGCCCTCGGCGTCGGCCGCCAGGTTCGCGATCTCCTGCACCAGCCGGTGCACCAGATCGGCCCGGGACACGTTGCCACCGGCGGCCACCGCCGCCCAGCGAGGCTGCTCCCAGTGCCCGACCTGACGCACCAACAGCTCCACCGCCCGCTCCAACACCCCACTGCCCACCGCACGAGTCTACGAACCCACCCCACCCCTCGCCCTACCTCCCGCCCGCCCTACCC